>NZ_JARANX010000060.1:0-3956 GCF_029889785.1 Chromohalobacter sp. 48-RD10
CCCCCTGGCGGTTGGGCAACAGGCGGTCCGCCATCAGGTAGAGGAAGCCCCCAGCGATGACCACCAGCGGCACACCCACCCAGGCCAGCTCGAACATGTGCAGCGAGATGCCCCGCTCGCTTTGCAGCAGCCCATCCACCACGAGGTTGGTGCTGGTGCCGATCAGCGTGCAGGTGCCCCCGAGTATCGAGGCGTAGCTGAGCGGCAGAAGCAACTTGGAGGTCGGCAACCGCAAGCGTGCCGCCCATTCCTGAATGGCCGGGATGAACATGGCCACCACGGTGGTGTTGTTCATGAAGGCGCTCAGCCCCGAGGCCGGCAGCAACACACGCAACTGCGCCTGACGCAGACGCCGGGGCTGGCCGAGCAGACGATGGGCCAGCCACTGAATGGCGCCGGTTTCCTTCAGCCCCGCCGCGACCACGTAGAGCGTGGCGATGGTCATCACACCGGGGTTGGCGAACCCCGCCAATGCTTCGCTGGGCGTGAGGATACCGCTAACCACCAGAAACGCCAGCGCCCCCATGAGCACGACGTCGGGGGCGATACGAGTGGCGACGAGCGTGGCGAGCACCGACAGGACAGTGGCTAATGTTAGATAAGCTTCCAGTGGCATATCAGGTGCTGGCCAGCCCCATCACCTCACGCAGTACATCGCAGGTCTTATCGATCTCTTCTGACGTCAGCGTTGGGTGGCAAAGAAACATCAAACTGGTCTCGCCCAACTCACGCGCGACGGGCAATGGTTTACCGGGACGCCCCCCCTGGCCGCCCAATAAAGATGCATTCAGCATTTCAAAATCCAATTCAACAAAGGGAGTAATAATCGACCAGCTCTAGGTTTCAGGCCACATCCCAAGCCACATAGCCAATGTGGTGATTCTGTAATTGTCGGCTCACCACATGTTCCGATACGCCCAATGCCTGAGCACTGCTCTGCAGGGCATCCAGGTCGATATAACTATCCAAATGCTGTTGCCTTAGCCATTCAGCGGGCGCCAATAGCTCAGCGGCAAACGCTCGATTACGTTTCTGACGCGCGGTCCTGGCCGTAGTAACAAGCGTCGTAGCACAAGGGTCCGCCAACATCTCACATAGAGCACGGCCAAATGCAAAACGCCGTCCAGTGGGATGCGGTGATGCTGTCATGACCCCTCCCAAGTGCGCGTCGTTACACTCGGCAAGAGCATCAAGCCAGTGATGGCGTGACGTTTCATATGATTGATGAATAGGTAGCTGATCAAGGCTCAACAAGCGTGACAAATGAGCGTCATCCGGCAAAGGATCCGATCTGGCATCCAAACGCTGACGAAGCCAAGCAGCTAAGCGATACCCCTGCTCCCAAGGCTCAGTCCCTGCTACGGTAATGTCTTTTGGCTTTCCACGTGCTAATGCCGCCAAGGAAGATAGATCCACCATCTGACATGCCAAACCATCACGCGCCTTGGCCACGTCATTAGCAGCACTGGCAACATCTTCCAGCTGCAGCGCGGAGAAGAACTCCAAGTGGCAGTCGGTCGGAACATGACGACCGGCATGAACAACTTGTTCAGCCAGCGCCTTCGGAACCTGATAGGGGTCCATCCCCATTCGAGCACACGCAATACAGAATTCTTTCTCTTCGCCATCAACCTGCTCGATGGCCTGCCACTCCCGTTGCAAGAAGGTATCCTGAATATCTGCCTGCTCAAGACGTGAGATCACTAGCTCGATCCATTGGACCAGACTTTGCCTAACGTCTTCATGCGAAATCGATAAGCTGCCACTTCCCACGAACGCGACAGTATCGGAGAGATCAGATGCTCGCCAAGTTAGCTGTACGGTGTCATCCAGCGATTCCACCCATAAATCAGGAAAAAGATAACCTTCGCGGCCGAAGCGAAGATTGTGCCGCCGATCGTAACTAGGGCGCCAAGGAGCCTGAGGTTCATATAACAATTGCCACCAATGAGCCACCAGCCACTCAGCAATGGGATACAGCGGTATCAGAATATGATCTCGATAACTCTTGGTGTTCGCGTCAAGCACTCTCGTAACCGGATATGCCCCCACCAACAAGCTGAAGCGAGCCCATGTAGCACGAATCTCATCGCCCTCGGAAGCCGATATACTTTCCCACTCAACAGATAGCCGAAAGTCATCACGCATTATCAACACCTAGGCCTTCGGGCCACTCATCACTTTCCAACGGGTAGCCTTTGTAGGCGCCTTGCTCACGATTTACAAGGCGCCCTTCATACACTCTCTCATTGTCTTGGTACCACACATAGCGAGGAAAGTCGCCTTCCATCAGTGTGCCGAAATGGCCGTTCAGAATGCCATGACGAAGCCAATTGGTAATATCGGCCTGCCGGTGAGAAAGCGAACGATCACATATCGTGGCATCCGGTCTCGGCCTTGGCGGATTGCCTGCGAAGGAGGGAACATCTTTGTGCTCGACACTTCCCACATAATGCGCACGCTGCGCCATTGCCTGGCGATATTCGTCAGAACCCGGTTGGCCAGTCAGTTGCCGGCGCATTGGCCGGTGTCGTCGCGTCGCTCTCACGGCAACCTCACTTCAACGATGAGTCGATTAACCTTAGTGACAACGCTACCCCAGGGAAAACGCATGAAAAACTATACTGCGAGAACCTTTGCAAGGTACGTCTCCTCCAGCGCCGCTTTCTTCTATTTCCGCCGCCTGTCCACGATGGATTCTGCAGGCATCTTCTTGAAGCGCGACGTCCAGAGACCAGTGGTGCATAAGATAAGGTGCCAGAATCATGCTATCGCCTTATGTGTCGTCTGATCGCCACGATCGTGAGCCATAGCAATATCGAGAACATTACCCCGAACAGCAAGCTGAAGAATTCCAGACCCGGTACCATCCAACTGCGCAATGGTGTGACGCTGACGGCGACGTGGTTGAGGATCTGCAGACCGCCTGCCAGTGCCGTCATGGCCCCGGCAGGCAGGTAATCGTTCCATGCTATCGTCGCGAGACGGCGGACCAAGGAGAAGAGCACGGCCAGACATGCGATCCATCCCAAGGGCCTGCAGTAGCTATCGCCGAAATCGTTGAGCACGGCGTTCCAGAACAGCAAAATACGTTCAGCGTAATCGTGGCTGCCTTTGAGCTGACGGCGGTAGGCGCGCATCTCCTTGGCATAGAAACGGTTGGCGGCTACTACGTTCCCCTCTGCGTCGAGAGCATCTTTGATCAGGCGAAAGGTCTCGCGGCTGGTGTGGCGCTCGGCCAACTTCGTGAAGTCGCACTCCACGAAGTTGGGGCGCAACTGGCGATGGGTGCTATCCAGCTCCAGTCCTGTCTTAAGTGCCGTCCCCTGGAAGCTGACGAAACCGTTCATGGTGACATCGCGAAACACCGCCGCCCTGCTCTCTGACGACCTGTTTTCCTCTTGCCCGACGACACAACGCTGCAGGCTGAGACGGCCGTGGAAGCCCGTTCGGCGTATCGCCAAGCTTCCTAGCCAGGCCCCACCGAGATCCACGTCGTCCTTAAAACTACATTCTTCGAGACAAAACTCGCCTATCCGGCTGTCAGCTAAAGATAACGGTGCCAGGCAGGTAACGTTGCGCCCTTCCACGCAAGTCAGCACCGCGCCTTGCAGAACCAGCGGCGACTCAAGCGTGATGTCGGCCAGCCGCAGTGCTTTCGGCGCCTGCTGCGGAGGCGTGAGAAACAGTGGCGCCTGCAGGCGAGTGTCGCTTACTTCCAGTTCCTGAAGGAAGTGGCAATCGGCGAAGGCCGGCAAGGCATCGCCGCTGATGTAATGGAAGTGGCTTAATTCACCGCGAATGACCACATGCTCGTGGAAGGTGCAGCCCTGATGCATGACCCCCTCACCCACCGCCAGGGCCGGTAGGTCCGTCACTACCCAGTCAGTGTCGAAGACACACGCCTCGAAACCACAACAGGGATCTCGGCCATCGCCATGATACTCCAGCGCCAG
>NZ_JARANX010000061.1:0-3916 GCF_029889785.1 Chromohalobacter sp. 48-RD10
GTTATATGCATCATGCGTCTCAATAGTTAGCATGGTATCAATTTAAGCGCACGGTGCGTAGGACTAACGTCTCACAACCCCCAAAACAAGACACGTCTCCTTCAGGTCATTAGCAGAGGTTTCCCCCTCGCCTGCCTCCTCCAACACCACCAACCAGAACGCATACACTTTGGACCCACTATCATCCCCATGATGATCACATTACCCGAAACTGATAGGCAACAGGCAGCCAGGTGCCCGCCTGGCCAGCGCCAGCAATGACATACCCGGCGCCCTTAGCTCCCGCTCGGACAACTCTAACGACACCAAGTAAAGCGCCAGCAATATTACAAGCCCCAGGCCATCCTTGCCGCGTCCACTGGGTCGCACGCTGCCATCACTTCCAGTGCTCGGCCTCGACCGTCACGGGCACACTCGGCAGACCCAGGTATTGCGCTATGGCCAGGCCATGTAGGCCACGGTTGCTTTTGACCAGCACGCCTTCGCGATTGACGGCAAAACCCAGCATATTCTTGCCACGAGTGGAGTCGAAGCCGCGCTCGGCCATGTTACCCATGAAGCACAGGTAGTCGCAGAGTAAGGTTAGGATGCGGGCCTCGCTATACAGCAGGATGCCTTTTATGATGACTTACCAGCTTTCAGGCGGGTCTGTGACTTGCCGAAGGCGCCGGATTGGGTGAGTCATACCGAGGGGAGCAGCGAAACCCGCAATGACCCGCAGGTGCCCTAGCGCCGATTGCGCGTCGCAGGTCTCACTCACCATCCAGATGAAGGCCGAGGACGTGGGGCCTAGCCAATGCGGATACCCCCTCCACTCGGGCCGCAAATCAACTGGCATGGGTCGCTATGTAGCATTCCCTTCACAAGCTGTCATTTCACGGCACGCCGAGCAAAAGTTCTAGCTCGCCACCGCCCAAATTTCTAGCTTGGCTTGGCGCGGGCCTATACATGCGGATCTTTCAAGGGCGCAAAGGCAGAGTCGTCGGCTCGGGCCGTAGCCAGGCAAGTTAGGAATCATATTATTGCACTGATAAGGAGCCATTCGAGCGCAACAATCTTAACTACAAAACGCCAGCAAGAAAACTACAAACATACCATCAAGATAAGAATAAAGAAGGCAGTTGAAGGGAATTTTTAAATACGCTGCATAAGCTTGCCTTCATTTTTTAGCGTAGCCCAGAGAATAACAACAAAAAACGCGTACATCATAACACCGCTATTATGGATCAAAAAAACTTGTGACACCCCATAATCCATGTAAGCAACCGGTAAAAGCACCCCGGCCACTGACAAAGACCGAACAGCCAAATCATGATCATGCATATAGCGAGAAAACAAACGCATTGGCACTAAATACATCGCTAGTAATGCCACGAGCCCAATCAAACCATTTTTTACCCATGCATCTAGATACTCATTATGTACATGGCCATACCCCTTAATTATCGAAGCAGCTTTTCCTTCTTCAACAAGAGCATCTCTCGCTCTTGCATATCCATTATCACCCCAGCCAAATACAGGTTTTTTAGGTATCAACTCTATTGCAGCCTCCCACATGGCAAAACGGGCACCAAGAGACGTTTGCACATCATCATTCTCAACAAAACGCTCGATATCACTTAATGCTTTATCAACCCGACCTTGCACGCCTAACTGTGGAACCGAACACACTATCCCGGCTGACAACACTCCCAAAACAAACATCCCTAGCAACCAACGTTTACTCCAGTGGTAGGCATAAGCACGGTAAAGAACTAAAAATACGAAGGGCAGCCCGACCCACCCACCTCTGCTCCCAGAAGCTAATGAACCTAGCATGCCCATCACCGCGCCAGCGCCCAATAAAGCCACCCACCAATAGCGACGCGGCTGCGCATAAGCCCATCCTAACCCCGCTAGGCAAAGGATGCCTAAAAGCATATTAAGATTACCGAACTGAATGACATGTGTGTATCCTTCAGCCCGATATGCTCCATCAATGAGCTTTTGCCATACAGCCCAGCTACCGGATAACAACGCGCCAGCGCAAACCCCTAGCCATAAAAAAATGGCTTTTGGCGGGTAACGCAAGAGAAAAGCCAGTGCGATAACAGCAAATAAGAAACGACTTGGCTTATCCAAACCGCTAGAACCTTGTGTATCCCACCATACCTCAATGGCATTGACACAAAAGTAAAAAAGCAAAACACCGACAATATAAAGATCAGATTTATCAAAACCTATTTTTTTAAACCCTGAAAGAGAAAAAAAACCTCCTAGTAGAAGTAAGGCTGCGCCAACTGAATAACCAGACGGAACCACCAAAGACAGGGCGCCAAACAAAAAGACCGAAGCACTACTATAAAAGAACAAAAAACTAGTAAGCATTTTTTCCAAAAAACCCTTTAAACAAAGTCAAAGATATTATCTTCAAATCAAGCCACAAAGACCAGTTATCGATATACCAAAGGTCATACTGAACGCGCTTCTCCATTTTTTCCAAGGTATCCGTTTCGCCTCGAAGACCATTGACCTGTGCCCAGCCAGTTATTCCAGGCTTCACCTTGTGGCGACGCATATAGGATTCTACCAACTCTTTGTAGTGCTCGTTATGAGCCAAAGCATGTGGGCGTGGTCCCACAATAGACATTCTTCCCTGTAAAACATTATAAAATTGAGGGAGCTCGTCCAATGATGTGCGACGTAAAAATGACCCAAGACGTGTCACCCTTGGGTCAGCTTTTGAAGCTTGGGTGACTTTTCCTTCGTCTTCTTTGTGCAGGTGCATCGACCGAAATTTATACACCTTAAACTTCTTTCCATTACTTCCTGTCCGATACTGTTTAAAAAGTATAGGACCTGGAGAGGTAAGCTTTATAGCAATAAATATAAAAAAACAAAATGGCAGAATAAGAATAGTTATAAAGACACCTAAAAAAAGATCTTCTAGGCGCTTTATAATGCGGGCCATACCACTCATTGGAGTGACACTCAAATCCACTGAAAGGTGCCCCGCCACTTCACTCATACGATGATTAAGCAACTGCATATCCGGGAAGTCTGGCAAAAAACGCACCTCCGCCGTATGATTACGTAGCGCATAGAAAATTTCGCGAACGGCACCCCCCATTTCCAAAGGAACAGAGATCCATACTTCACGAGCCTGTGTTGCGGATATACGACGAACGATACGCTTCAGGGTTGTTGCATCCGGTAGTTGATACAGCCGTTCATAACCTGCGATTGAGTACCCCTCTCCTGGAGAAGCTCTCATTCCTTTTGCAACTCGTAGCAACTGTTGGCCCGGGCCAATTAAAAAAACAGGTCGTCTCGCTCGACCACGCACACGCGCTCGCCTGAGGGAAACCTGTACAAAAATGCGGAAAAGGCTAGCTAGTATAAAGGAGCTAAGCAGCGTCCCCCCAACCCATAAACGTGAGTACCGCAAAGAAGCATCTGACAAGTAAATAATAGATGTAGCTATAAACCCGACAAAAATCCAAGCAAAAAGCAATCGCGCCAGCATAAGCGCAATTGGCGTGATGCGCCATTGGCGGTACAGCCCCGCCGCACTATTTAGCAGAATAACTAACAATGCAATTATAACAACTGCCAGCACATATCTTTCATGGACTTCAAAGCTTCCAAAACGAGCTTTGTAAGCCATAACCCCACTAAACACTACTACAATAAAATCTAAAAGAGGTGCAACTAGCTGAGCTGGATAGCGCTCACCGAGACCTCTGTCAATGCGAGACATAGGCTTTAGCCACTTATTTAAACATCCATCAAAAGCGGATAATTATCCGCGACTTATCCTTTCACCGAATCCCCCCGGCCCACGGCGAAGTACATCAAGCCCGCGCGCTTGACCGCCTGCGGGTCGAATAGATTGCGCCCATCGATGACCACCGGCATGCGCAGCGTCTGCTTGAGC
>NZ_JARANX010000062.1:0-3905 GCF_029889785.1 Chromohalobacter sp. 48-RD10
GCCCTGGTCGGCGATCTGCCGGTCGAGCCGCTGCACGGCGGGCGACGGGCCGCGTGAGGGCTCAGGCGGCTCAGAGGGACGCTGTGGGCGCTCTGACTGAGGAACGCCCACCCGCTCCAGCCGCCGAGCTTTCATCCGCTCAGCGGCCCGCTGGAACGCCTCCGCCCGGGTCATTTTCGGTTCCGGCTCGGGCTCCTGGGGCTGGGGCTCAGGATCGGGCAGCTCGGCAGCTTTGAGCCGCTGGTGCTCCCGCCAGCTCTGCTCGAGCTGGTGCATCATGCGTGACTCGTCGACGATCCGGCCCGTTGCGCTACACACCCCCGGCTCGCTCGTCCACTCGTCCCACTCGCGCTGCTCCTCGGCCTCGCGCTCGGCAGCACGCTGCGCGGCTCGCTCTTGGAGCTGATGGAGCTCGGCGTTCGCGGCACGGATCTCGAGATTCAGCGATGCGCGCTCGCTCTGCTCCGGTTCGCCGTCGCGCTGCATCCGGGCGGCATAGCCGCCGAGATGCACCGTCGGCACCTGGTCGCTGCCGCGATCTGCGTAGCTGCGGTGATCGACGCGAACCTCGGCGCGAGCCCGCGCCAGGGCGGCGTTCTGCATGTCTGCCCACCGACCGCGCTCGCGGTCGGCCATGTTCTCGATCTTGTGCCGCTGGCAGTGAATTGGATCGAGCTCGACGCACTTCTTGCCGAGGGTGCCGTCCGGCTCGACGTGGCACGCCGTCATCAGCAGGTGCGCGTGCCAGTTGCCGTTGTGCCGCTGCCCGGTGTCCGGATCGGTCATATGGAACTGGTCGGGGTTGCGCTCCAGGTCGCGGTCGCTGACCGGGCGCGGAGCGTGGAACGCGACATCGATGGCGACGCCGTAGCGATCGGACAGCTCCTGGGCGAACTCGAGCGCGAGCTCGCGGCGCTGCTCGTCATTGAGTTCGGTCGGCAGCGAGATCTCGGTCTCGCGAGCGACCGTAGCGTCTCGGCGCTTGTGGTGCTGCTCGACGCGATTCCAAAACGCGGCCCGGTCGTCCCCAGCGGCACCACCGGGGAGGCACAGCTCGGCACCGATCACGTCGCGCTTTCGCGTGTAGTCGTGCTCGACGCCGGTGCGCTCATCGACGATGCGCTCACCAGCACGATACGCCGCAGCGCCGGTCGCGCTGCGACCTTCGCTGCGGCGGAACGCTTTTGCGTGCAGGTGATACATCGCCATGCCGGCGGGCTCCGGGGTAGGGGTGGGGTTAGGTTTTGGGGTCCAGGGGCGGAGCCCCGGCGCACGTATCGACTTGTCGATACTCTAGGTGCGCCCTTCGGGTTTTAGTCCGCCCCACAACCTGACGAAAACTGGTTTACAGTGTAGAGCAGGGCGGACTGGTCGGCCAGAGGCCGACTGCCGCGAACGCGGCGGGCGAGCGTGCTCGCCCTGGGTTTAGCAGCAGCGAGGAGACGATGGCGAAGCACAGAACGACCGAGCAGCAGCTCGCCGACGCAGAGGCAAAGTTGGCTCGGCTCCGCGAGCTGAAGCGCAAAGAGGACACGCGGCGCCGGATCTTGATCGGCTCGATGATCCTCGGGCGCGCCGAAGGCGACGACGCGACGATGGAGCGCCTGCTCAAAGAGCTCGACGGCTGGCTCGGCGATGGCCACCGCGACCGGAAGCTGTTCGGCCTGGGGCCGATCAGCGGCCTCTACGGCGCCACGCTGCGTCCAGCAGCACAGCAGCCTGGCTGGGCGCTCAACATGGCGCTGAAGCCCGTGCGTGACCGCTACGGCAATCCGGTAGGAGCCTGACGCGCTGCGCTTGTCGGACCCACCGCTGGCCGGATCGGAGATCCGCCGTCGCGGCGGGTCTGGGGTTATGGCCGAAGGCCATGCCGAACGGGGTTTGGGTGGGCGTCAGCCCACCGTCCTGCCGAACAGGGTTTGGCTGCGGTTCTGCACGGCCTCTCGCGGCGTAGCCGCCCACTACCAGGGGCGCAGGCGCGCAGCGCCTCGAAGCCCCGCCAGCCGCGCCTCCGGCGCGCCGTCATCAGGCGGCCTCCGGCCGGGCGGAGCGAAGCGGAGGGTAGGCGAGCGCGTAGCGCTCTCGCGCGCGTACACGCGCACGCGCACGCGCGTGTTTCTGTATTTTTTACATGTTTCACATGTTTCCGGGGGTATAACTCGTTGATTTTTAATGGGTAACTCGCCCTAAAGGGGAGGGATTGATACCTAAAGGGGAGGGATTGATACCTAAAGGGGAGGGATTGATACCGGAAAGGGGGAGGGATTGATACTTATGGGAGGTTGAAAAAATACGCCTCCCATTTGTGGTAAAGTGGTGGCAGCCAACCAGGGAGCCGCCATGAACAAGAGCAAGGATCTCCGCGTCTACAAGGCCAACGCCGTCGTCGAGGCCAGCTACGACCTGAGCGTCGCCGAACACCGCCTGCTGCTGGCGTGCTTCGCGCAGATCGGCCAAGAGGCCACTGACGAGCGCCTGTATCGCGTCTACGCGCGCGACATCGCCGAGCTGACCGACATTCCCACACCCGACGCCTACCGCGATGCAGCGGTCGCCACCGAGCGGCTCTACGAGCGCTCGGTGGAGGTGTTCGAGGGACCGAACGGCACCGCGCCGCCAAAGAAGCGCAAGTTCCGCTGGATACAGGAAGCGGTCTACGCCGAGGGCGAGGGCTATGTCGATGTGCGCCTGAGCACGTCGATCCTGCCCTACGTGAACAACCTGCTCGAGCAGTACACCGTCTACCACATGCAGGACGTGGCGCGGATGACCAGCCGCTACGCGATCCGCGTCTACGAGCTCCTGGTGCAATGGCGGCGACGCGGCAGCCGCGAGGTGGAAGTCGAGTGGCTGCGGCGCACGCTCGGAGTCGGCGACAAGTACCCCAATTTCAAGGACTTCAGGCGGTGGGTGCTAGAACAGGCCGTTTCGCAGATCAACGAGCGCAGCCCCCTGCATGTCGACTGGAAGCCACGCAAGACCGGCCGAAAGGTCACGCACATCGAGTTCACCTTCACGGACGAACGCGAAGTGAAGCGCCTGGAGGAGAAGAAGCGCCGCGAGGAAGAGGCGCAACGCCGGCAGAAAGAAGCCAAGAAGGCCCGGCAGGGGGCGGCTAAGACTGGCTCAGGGGCGCTCTACGGGATTCCTCGGGCCACTATCGAAGCGCAGGCGCAGCCCGGCGAGAGCTACGAGGACGCTGCTCTGCGGCTGCTCGAGGAGTCCCGGCAGGGCTAGCCCAGCTCGGGGCCGTCGTTGCCGCGGCTCGGCCAGCCCTGGTCGCGTTCGCGGCTCCAGGCGTCCTTCTGAGGCGCCTGTGAGCGTTCCTGAGCAGCCTCCCGGCTCCAAGCGTCCATGCCGTCGCCCTGCTCCTGGGCGGGCGCCTGGGGCTGCTCCCGCTCGATCTGCGCGGTGCGCTGCCGCTGGAGCCGCTGGTACTCGGCTTCCAGCTTCTCGACCTCCCGGCCCGCTGGGGCCGCCTGCTGCCTCAGCTGGCCGTACTCGCGTGATAGGGCGCCATGGTGGGCCTGCGCCGCCTGTGCGGCCTCCTGAGCCTGCTGGTGGCGATCCTGGGCGGCATCGAGCCGGCCCTCGGCCTCCCGGCGCTGTCGGCCTTTAAACCAGCCCCGGATACCGTCTAGCTCCCCCTGCGCGGCGCTCACGCCCTGGGAGGCTGCCTGGGCGGCCTGGGCTGTGCTGTCACGATCCTGGGCGGCTGTCCGCATCTCTAGCTGCACATCGAGCAGCCGCTCGCCAATCTCCGCGCCGCGCTCGCGGGCAGCGGCCAGTTCTCGGCCCTGGTCGGCGATCTGCCGGTCGAGCCGCTGCACGGCGGGCGACGGGCCGCGTGAGGGCTCAGGCGGCTCAGAGGGACGCTGTGGGCGCTCTGACTGAGGAACGCCCAC
>NZ_JARANX010000063.1:0-3587 GCF_029889785.1 Chromohalobacter sp. 48-RD10
AAATCCATCAATGCCACGGGGCTCCCATGGCCAATATTATAGAGTGCGAACGGCGCGTTACTTTGATCCGGCGCCGTCGCTTGCCGTTCGGTATCGGCCTGGGGAATTACGTCCTGAATGCGGACCACGCCCTCGACGATATCGTCGATATAGGTGAAATCCCGCGATAGATCGCCGTGGTTGAAGATCGGCAGCGGTTCGCCGGCAAGAATCGCCCGAGTAAACTTGAACATCGCCATGTCCGGGCGTCCCCACGGACCATAAACGGTGAAGAAGCGAAGCCCCGTGGAGGGAATGCCGTACAAGTGGGCGTAGCTGTGCGTCATCAGCTCATTGGACTTCTTGGTCGCGGCGTAGAGGCTGATGGGGTGATCCACGGCGTCGGCGGTCGAGAACGGCACATGCGCATTCTGTCCGTATACCGAGCTCGACGAGGCATAGATCAGATGCGGCACTTGCTGATGGCGGCAGCCTTCCAGCACGTTGAGGTGGCCGACGAGATTGGCCTGCGCGTAGACATGCGGGTTGTCGAGCGAGTAGCGCACGCCGGCCTGCGCGGCGAGATGAATCACTCGCTCGAAGCGCTCACCGGCGAAGAGCGCTTGCATGGCCGCCTGATCGGCAAGATCGATGCACTCGAAGCGCACATTGGGATACGCGGCCAGATCGTCGAGGCGCGCCTGCTTGAGCGCCACGTCGTAGTAATCGTTTAGATTGTCGATGCCGACGATGGTGTGGCCATCGGCCGCCAGGCGCTTGGCCACGGCATGACCGATGAACCCGGCCATGCCCGTAATCAGGATCGTCATCTTAAATACCTTTACCCCTTCATTTTTTAGATATCCAGCAAGAAATCTTCTCAGACACAAAATCACTCAAGCACTGGATTGAGGCGTTAGCTTTTATATCACCATGAACATTTCTTACTGCATAACTGGAATAACAGGCAGACAAGTCTTCTAACAATTCTTCTCTAGAAGAAGGAAAGTGTAAATTCGAAAATTTTCCACGAAACATATTAGCAGTTGATAACTGATGATCATTCCGGTGTTCCCCGAGATTCTTTAACCTTGGGAGGAAGACTCCTTTCTTTTTATTATTCAAGCATGTAATTATATTACCCATCCCAACATGGCTAATAATAAAACTACTTCTCTTAACATAACCTTCAAATTTTTCAACACTCAGCCTGTCAATCATTTCAAACCGACATTCTTTTAAAGAAGAGTCTCCACACTGAACAACAACCTCTTCTTCTATACCATACTCCTGATGCCACCTTTCAACATCAACAATAAGTCTGTCAAAAGGGAGCTGCCCCCCGACTGTTAAAAAAATCATAACACGCTTCCCTTATATAGAACTAGCTTTCCATCCGACACCCCCTCCCACTGTGTCAAACACAAAGTAGCCACATATTTAGCGATCTTCCCAGAGGCCGACAGCTTATCCACATTAGCTATACTATCAATCCAAATGGACTTTGCAAAAAAAAACTTAGACAAGATAACAAAAACTAAACCAGGCAGGGCTCCAGTTGTAACAACCACTTTAGGCCGGAGCTTTAGCAACAAATAAAAAGCTTTTGAAGCACATAAAAAGAAGCTTACAGGAGTCTTCATATTACAATCCCTAACCGTATACCCATCTTCCCCATAACCGCCATCCGCAACAGTAGACACATACCCCACTCTCTCAATGTGATTTTCACCTAAAATCATTTTCAATTGAGTATTATGCCCACCAAAAGATGCAACAGCTAGTATATCGCACTTGTCACCCAAATAATTTTTCATTCACCCTTCTCCAAAGAATGCGTTTATTATACCTAATAATATCAATATCTGCCACCCTGTCTTTCCTTCTTAGAAAAGAACAGATATAGCCTTTAAAATAGGAAGCGCCATTAGAAAACTTCCCTATTAACATATAATTAATAGACTTCAAAATCGAAAAATGTATAGGTATACCTCTATAATAAGCAGAATACCCGTAATATGAGTAATCAACTTTTTTCCCCACTTCTCTGCACACATAAAACAGGTCTTTACTTGCATAGCACTTCCACCCTTTGAGCTCAGCCTTACACACGGACAAAGCATCAGCAGAGGGACCAATAATATAACCTGAAGAAATAAAGCATTCCCTTTTCCAAAGCCTACAGTTCCCTCTAGGCCAATTACTGTTTTTCCCATCATAGCTTCCATCTAAATGGTATGCCTGCCCACTTGAAATTCCGAGAGCTGCATCAGACTCCAGAAACCGTACTAAGTCTTCATAATAATTAGGAGGAGGGGTGCAGTCAGCATCCAATATGCCTAAGTAATCAGTTTCACTCATAAGGTTATTTTCGAGCAAATAAGAAATCCCAACGCTAACAACTGTTGCATACTTCCCCCCTAGCTCATACTTCTCACTCGGCAATACAAAACTCACGACCTTAAAGTTTTTTACGTTTGTCAACGTTGAGATTTCATCTAACAGCTCTTTAGAGCCATCAGTACTACCGTTTTCAACAACAACCCAATTCTGGATTGAAATAGTTTGACTTTTTACAGCCTCTAGCAAAACTAATATATTATCAATTTCATCTTTCAGAGGAGTCACTAAAGATATTTTTTTCATACCAATTCACCTTCGTTCGTTTGATATGCACGGGACACCAACACACCATACAAAAACAAATATGGAAAGCTAACTATAACATTGCCGGACAGCATAGGTATAGCTATGATCCCTATTAAAAACAGAGAGTACCTCACTTTTAACATATAAAACAAAAAACTAAAAATCACTACCAAAAAACCGACCCCCCCCCTTTCTATCAGCAAGCGCACGTAATCATTATGGGGGTCTTTCTTCATAAAGTCATATACATAACTCCCCTCTACTTGACTTCCAAGACCTTCACCAAAGAGCTGATTGGCTAGGGAGCCATCTAATAAGTTATTTATAATTGCAAGTCCATAGCTTGCACGCCAAGCTAAACTCCCATCTGAGCCAAAAGACATTTTATCAGCTTTCTCTCGGATGTTAGAAACATCAAACTCAGATACTTTCCAAACTAGCGACTCAGTCACCCCAAAGAGATAAGCAATCAAGGTAATTAAAAATGCTATCGCCACCCCCCACAACATACTCTTTATACTAAACGAATAATAAGTAGCATACGCACCAAAAATCACGTATAGAAATACAATCAAACCTCCAGAACTCTTCGATGCAAGTATAGCAACAGACAGCAACATCAACGCTAGATTTTTTTCTCTACTATTAAAAAACAAAACCACATATGCTGTAAGGACGACGCAAAAATAAGCAAAGTGGTTGGCGTGTATAAAAAAACCTTGCAGCCTAGCGTCGGGACCAAAGTTAAAGCTCAATATATTTACTAAAACAAAGCCTAAAGACAACCTTATCAACTTATCCCTATCCTTGTTATCCAGAGTGGAAAGCATAGAAAAAAGAAGAAACAATGAAACTAATTTTACCATCTCAACTATAAAAACATACCAATCAAAACTAATTGACCAGTAGCTCACACACATACTATAAATTATAATTACAAGAAAAAATCTGGCTATAGG
>NZ_JARANX010000064.1:0-3376 GCF_029889785.1 Chromohalobacter sp. 48-RD10
AAAAGACCAGGGACCACGCCACCCAAGAATAACTGACCGACCGAGGTATTGGTCTGCGCGCTATACAAGATCATGAAGATGCTCGGCGGAATGATAGGCCCGATCAGCGAACTACCAGCGGTCAGCCCGGCAGCAAATGCCGTGGAATACCCATCGCGCCTCATCGCCGGGACCAGCAATGACCCCAGTGCCGAGGCATCGGCCGCGGCCGAGCCATTGACCCCGGACATGAAGACGCTACCCACCACATTGACATGTCCGATACCGCCGCGCAGATGACCCACCAACAGACGAGCGACGCGCATCAAACGCTCGGTCATACCACAGGCATTCATCAGATTGCCGGCGAGAATGAACAACGGAATCGCCATCAGCGAGAAACTATTGAGACCGCCAAAGAACTGTTGCGGCATCATCCGCGCGATCATGCCCGGATCGACGAAAGCGAAGCCCACCAAGGCGGTCACGATCAGCGTCAAGAAAAGTGGAATACCCAGTAAGGTGTTGGCAAGCAAGGTTGCGAACATCGCGGCGACCATCATGAGGCGTCCTCCGCAACGTCTGGAGAGGCGTCACCGGTCTGGGGCAATGGACGAGGGCCGTAAAGCAGTACCTGCAATGCAAGCAGGCCGAAACCCAGCGGCATGGCAAGCATGGGAAGGGTGCGGCTGATGCCCAGCCCCTGGGAAGTGAAGTAGCTCACCGATAAGGCGTAATGCCAACTCCACCAGGTCATGGCCATGCACAGCAGCAAGGTGAGCAGCCATTGATAACCCAACAAAACATGTCGCGCGACGCCTTCCAGCTTGCGCTCCAGTAACGCCACTCGCATATGCTCGCCACGCACCCACACATTGCCGGCGATCAGCAATGCCGATGCGATCAAGCAGTAACGCGCAAGCTCGTCACTCCAGATGGGCGCCTGGCCGACCACGTAGCGCGTCACGACGCCATACAAGATATCGATTAGCGTGACCAATAATGCCAACCCGCCCAGGCCGGTCGTGATCCGTCCCAGCAGCGATAATAAGGTGTTTCGGAACATAGCGATCACATGGTACGACCGGCATGACCGGTCGTACTCCTGGCATCCGAGTGAATAACGTGAAGATCAGTCGCTGAGCAGGTCGCTTTGCCCGGCATCTTCGAGCGCCATCTTGATCCACTCATCGCCTATGCCCTGCTCTTCAAGCCAATCGATATAGGCCGGCTGGCCTTGTTCACGAAAAGCCGCCATCTCTTCATCGCTAGGCTCGATCACCGTCATGCCATTATCGGCAAGAAATTGGATGCGCTCGTCGACCCGCTTCTCGACATCTTCACGGTTGAGTTCATTGGCTTTTTCGACGGCTGAGTCGATAGCATTGCGATTCTCTTCGGAAAGCCCCTCGTACCAACTGCCGTTGGCTATGAGGAACTGATCGGAGTACTGCACGTTGGCACGGGTAAAGTATTTCTGCACTTCGTAGAGACTGCCCATGATGATGTACATCGGCGGGTTCATCTGGCCATCGGCGACGTTGGTCTTGAGCGCCATGTAGGTATCGGTCCAGGGAATCGGCGTGCCGGACGCACCAAAGGCCTCATAGAGCGCGACCTGGCTAGGATCCATGGCACGAAAGCGGAGTCCCTCGAAATCGTCGGGGCCCTTTATGGGGCGCTTGGAGTTCGTGAACCCGAGAAAACCGCCTTCCTCGATCACGCCAAGCAACTCGGCACCGGTACGCTCTTTGAGGGCTTCCTCTACCTTGTTCCAATAATCACCCTCGTCGAAAAACTCATGTGCAGCGTTGTAATCATCGAACAGAAAGGGAGTGGCACTGACATATATTTCGGGCACGATCGGCGACAAACCGGCGAATGAAGCAATGTTGAGGCTCGGCGTATTGGCGACTTGCTCCATGCGCTCCTGTTCTTCGCCAAGCATGGAGTTGGGATATAACTTGAGCTGAATATCGCCGTCGGTCTTCTCTTCCACCAACCGTTTGAGGTTGGAAGCAAACAGATGAACCGCGTTCTTGTCGGTCTCGGGCGGTCCGTTATAGCTGAGGTTGATGGTTGTGGCCGCATTGGCCAGGCTGGCCGTCACCAGCCAGCCGGTGACAGCGGCTGTGAGTAATACGGGACGCAGCATTGAGAAACGCATGAAGAACTCCTTGTTGTTATCAGAACGCGACGAGACTCGCGTATTGATCGGCCGTTGCTGTACAGCGGCGTCCTAAGACGCTAATCGTTGCGCTGTTGACCTTTCAAGCGTTCTAGCGTTGCTTTAAAGACAACATACGTGCATCCAAGACGCGCGGTGCGTCGGCGCTGAAGAAACGCATGCTGTATCGCAGGTGTTCAATGAAAGCTTGGGCTGCCACCGTCAAGGGCCGCTCGACCTGACTGACGATGCACGCCTGCGCCTGGCACAGTACCTGGGCGTCGACCTCGCGCGTGACAATGCTCCCCTCGTGAATCTCCTCAAGGACGCTGAGCTCGGGCATGAACGTCACGCCCAAGCCGGAACGCACGAAATTCTTGAGCACCGACACCGAGTTGGTTTTCATGCGCGGCCGATACGATAGCTTGGCCGTCCGCAATGCCATATCGACCAACTGCCCCATTCCGGTTTGCCCGTCGATAACCGCCAAGGGATGCACACCGATCTCGGCTAAAGTCAGCGGCCCCGTCGCGCTGGCCAACGCGTGTTCGGCGGGTACGATCAGATCCAGCGGTTGGCAGCGATCGACGTGCGAAACCAGACGGTGATCATCGGGCGGCGCATACAGCAACGCCAAATCGACGCTCCCTTCCTCGACCAACGCCATCGCATCGGTAAGACCGGCCATGTGCACTTCGATTTCCAGCCCCGGATAGGTGGCCAGAAAGTTCTGCAAGGGGGCCGAGACCAGATCCGCTATGAACCCTTCGCCGACGGCGATGTGTACCTCGCCGTGTTCCAGGTTCTGCATGGCCTGCAACTGAGAAAGTGTCGCTCGCTCGGCGGCACGCCGATCACGATAGTGACGCAGCATCAACTCACCGGCGGGGGTCAAATCAAGCCGTGGGGAACGTACCAGTAGCACGCAATCCAGTTCTTCCTCGAGTGCGCGCAGTTGCCTACTGAGTGCCGATGGGTTGACCTCCAGATGAGAGGCGGCTCGGCGTAGCGAGCCATAGCGAACGACGGCATCGAGATATTCAAGCGCACGAGATTTGAACGGAGTCATGGCAAGCTCGGTCAGCAGTCTGATACATGGTTCAAGGTCATACGAAAGGCCATAGGGGATGGGATTGATTCCAATCCGCAACCGGCGTAGCGTGAAAGCGTCGAATTCATAGGAGACTGGATCATGGCGGAAGCCAAGAGTGTCATCAAACGTGTCTACGT
>NZ_JARANX010000065.1:0-3345 GCF_029889785.1 Chromohalobacter sp. 48-RD10
GTTGTAGCCCAGAGTATCGGTGAGCTGGGCGAGATCGACTATGCGTTCGAAGGTCTCGGCGGGCGTGCCGTCATGCGCGATCGGGGCGAGATCGAGCACGGATAGCGGAATTTGCGAGAGTCGGGACATGGTGGCCTCGGTAGAGAAATCGAATGAGTCGTTAGTCGGCTCAATATTTCTTTACTCTGGGGGCAGCCCATCGATAACACAACCCGTGCGTTTCTCGCTCAATCCAGCTCATCGAGTAATTGATGAATTTGTTCGCGCCGGCCTTGATCGGCGACGTCGCGAGTGGGTCTCGGTGGGGCCTTGAGTGCCTTCTGCAAAGCCTGGCGCGCTGCGACATCCTGGCCCTGATCATGCAAAAAATCGCCCCAGAAGTAGAGTGGGTCGATGCCATTGGGATTGAGCCCTAGGCCTTTCTGCAGCATCGCTTTCGCTTTGTCATCGTCGCCGAAGCCGATAGGCCAGCCGGGCACCTGATAGTAGAGGGCGCCGAGACTGGTATAGGCCGAGCCGTGCAGGGCATTGGCGTCGAGCGACAGGGCCTTCTCCAGGTCGCTCTTGGCCTCCTTGACCAGTGGCAGCGCGCCCAGCCCGCCCTTGGCGCCAGCCTCGCTGCTGCGGATGATGCCGGCCCAGATGTAAAGCTCGGCAGCACCAGGTTGGTCGTTAATCAACGCTTGGGCGCGCTGATAGAGCTGATTGAAGCCGTCGGCGCGACGCTCTTTAGGTGTCTTGTACTGTATGCGTGCCCAGCGGCTCTGCAACTCATGGACACCGCTGGTGACGGTATCGCTCATTGCCAAGGCGACGGGCGAAAGACTTAGTGCCAGTCCGGCGAGAGTAGTGATGACCGCGAAGCGCCGGGCATGATGGGTAAGGCGGGAAGTGATGGACATGACCGATCTCTGAAAGAGGCCGTGGCTTAGGAACGGCCGGCGAAGCGTTGGATGGTGCCGAGCTGGCGCCGTAGTGTCCGGTCGACGACCCCGGGCAGCATGGCATTAAGGCGTACGAAGAATCGTTCGGGCCAGCCCAGATGGCGTTCGGTGGCGCGCTGATTGACCGCGCGGATGATCTCCTCGGCGACTTGCTCAGGGCTGTCCATGGCGTTCCCCAGCTCGGCGTTGAGGGCATCCACCGTGGCGTCGTTCATCGCCGTGTGCGTGGCCCGTGGGGCGACGTAGTGGATATGAATCTTGGTGTCGGCGAGCTCGCGACGCAGGGCCTGCGAGAAGCTACGTAGCGCGGCCTTGCTGGCGCAGTAGCTCGCATAGCCCGGATAGCCGATGGCACCGAACGTCGAACCGAGATTGACGACCCATGCCTCGTCGGCGGACTGGAGCAGTGGCAGCATGGCCTGAGTGAGCTGCAGCGTGGCGGTGACGTTGAGCGAAATCAGATCGCTCACGTTCTCCGGCGGCTGGTGAGCGAACAGACCGAAATGATTGATGCCGGCGGCATTGATCAACATGTCGATATCCTGCTCACGGGAGGCCTGGAGCAGGCACTGGCGGTCTTCGGCGTCGCACAAGTCGACGGCGCGCCACTCGGCGGATATCGGTAGTTCATCGGCTAGCGCTTGTAGGGCCACCGCGTTGCGGCCCACCAGTAAAAGCTGCGCGCCGCGTCGTGCCAGTGACAGGGCCAGGGCGCGGCCGATACCGCCACTGGCACCAGTGAGCAGGACGCGTCGATCACACCAACGCATGAGCGAGCTCCTGCGTGGAGGTGGCGTCGGTAGTGTCGAGTCCGCGGAACATCGCGCCGTATAGGCGGTAGACCATGTTGGCGGTATCGATAACCGCCTGCAGATCGACATCGTCGTCGAGGCGGTCGATCAGACCTTCGAAAAAGGCCAGGTGGCCGATATCGAGATCGCCGTGGGACTCCAGGTAGTGGAACGCTTCCTGGGGCAGACCGAGGCTCTCGCGAATCGAGACGGCGGCGTTGGTGGCCAACGCGGTGCTGGTGCCCTCGAGGACGAAGACCATACCGAAGAAGCCTACCGGGTTGTCATGCGTGATGATGTCGCGCACGTAACGCACCATCAGCTCGGTAGCTGGTGCTGGTCGACTGGTTGCCACGCTATCCTGATCGCCGCCGGCGGCACGGATGTCGTCGAGGATCCAGCGCTGATGGCCGTACTCCTCCTCGATATACTCGACCAATGCGCCACGCAGCCACTCGAGACGCTCAGGGAGGCGCGCGCCGCAAGTCATCATCAGCGGTACGGTATACTTGACGTGATGGTAGGCCTGTCCGAGGAACGCTAGGTACTCGTCGCGGCTGATGCGCCCGTCCAGGGCACGCTGGATGATCGGGGAGGCGAGTAGCCAGGCACGATTGTCGGCAGTGGCCTGCTGAAGGTGTTGATAGGCGCTCATGGCGTATCCTCCAAGGTGTGATTGAACGTAGTCGTGGGGGACATAGTGTCGAGAGGCGCATCGAGCCAGTCGCGGTAGTGCCTAGCCAACGTGTCGCGGCGCAGTCCGCCGTTGGCGGTGGTCAGGCCTTCAGCGGCACTGAACGGCTGGGCACGTCGCCAGTGGGTGATGCGTGCGTAGTCCGGTAGCCGGGCGTTGGCCGCAGCGACAGCTTTGGTGAGTTGGGTATCATCAATATCCGAGCGCGCCGGCACCAGCAGTGCGCGATTGGCGGGCAGCGCCTCACCGTGCACCCAGGCTTGTGCGATCACCAGCTCGGCGGTGAGTTCGGCCTCGACCCAAGCGGGGTCGACGTTGCGTCCGTAAGCGGTGATGAATAGCTGCTTGCGACGTCCGACCAGCACGAGCCGACCGTCTTCCCAGCGTCCCAGGTCGCCGGTCGGCCAGAACGTTGGTGGAGGCGTGTCATCGCCGAGATAGCCGAGCATCGTGCTGCCGCCGGCCAGCACTTCGCCGTCGTCGGTTAGACGAACATCCGCGTGAGGCAGTGGGCGGCCCGCGCTGCCGGGATGGTTGTCGCCGGGGCGATTTAGGGTCATCACCGAGGCGCATTCGGACAAGCCATAGCCCTCGTAGACCGGCCAGCCGTTAGCTTGGGCGGCATCGAGCAGGCTTGGCGATACCCGAGCGCCGCCCACAGCAATGAAACGCATGTCATGAACTGCTGGATAAGGCGAGTCGCCAAGCAAGGCTTCGAGTAGTTGCGGCACCAGAATTAGGCTATGAGGACGGTATTTTTCGAGTTGAAGGCGAGTGAGTGCGATGTCAAAGCCGCTGGCGCCTTGCCAGCCGAGCGACGCGAGGCCGGGCAAGATGCTGGTCGCTCCCATCCATAAGGGTGCGTAGAGGCCGCCAATATTCTCCAACAGTGTGCCTAGTGGCAGCATGGCGACTG
>NZ_JARANX010000066.1:0-3343 GCF_029889785.1 Chromohalobacter sp. 48-RD10
ATTCAAGGTTATATCCACCGATGCTTGGTCGCCACCACGCGTTGGCCAATCGAAAGGATGCAATCGCTTATGCTATCCAAACCGCTGAATGTCTTGCATGTCATCACTGGCTTGACCGATGGAGGCGCAGAGAATTCGCTTTACCAGCTTTGCCAGAACGATCGTCATAACGTTCATCGTGTGGTGAGTCTGATGGACGCCGGACAATACGGCCCGCGGCTCGACTCAGCGGGGATCGAAGTCGTGTATCTACATATGCCGCATGGCCGCGTGACGTTCGCGGGGCTGTGGCGACTGTGGCGGACCATTCGCGAGCTTCGACCGGATGTGGTACAGACGTGGATGTATCACGCCAACCTGGTGGGAGGCGTCATGGCGAGGCTGGCGGGCGTCAAGGCCATCTGCTGGGGGATTCACCACAGCAACCTAATGCCGGGGGCTACCGGGCGCAGTACGATCTGGGTCGCCAAGGCGTGCGGGGTGTTATCCCGCGTGGTGCCGAGCCGTATCGTAAGCTGTTCGCAACATGCGGTGGAAGTGCATCGCAAGCTGCGTTACGCGGCCATGAAATTCGTGGTCGTGCCCAATGGCTACAATCTGTCTTTGCTCACCCCTGATGCCGAGGCCAGGACGCGCGTGCGTACGGAGTGGGAAGTTGACGACGATACGCCGCTATTCGGCATGGTGGCACGCTTCGACCCGCAGAAGGATCATGCCAACCTGGTTGCCGCCCTGGCGGAGCTCAAGGGCCTGGGCTGGGACTTCCGCTGCGCACTGGTCGGCGGGGGAATGGACGCCGATAACGCTGAACTGGTCCGGCTATTGGAGGATTACGGCGTACGCGAACGAGTACTGTTAGTCGGGCGACGTAGCGATATTCCTGCGGTGATGAACGCGCTTGATGTGCATGTGTTGTCGTCCCTTGGTGAAGCATTCCCTAATGTGTTGTCCGAGGCAATGGCCTGCGGCACGCCGTGTGTGTCCACCGATGTCGGCGATGCTGCCTTCATCGTCGGCGATACCGGTTGGATCGTGCCCCCCAGTGACCCTCGGTCCTTGGCAGATCACCTAGCTATGGCACTTGATGAATATGCGGATGTACCAGTGTGGCAAGCGCGTAAGCAGCGCGCGCATCAACGGGTCGTCGATTCCTTTAGCGTACAACGCATGATCGACGGTTATAGTGCTTCCTGGCATCAGGCGTACCACGTATGAATGCTAACTGGATGACTTATTTAGCCCGCTCTGAGGGCGAACCGCTGCGTCCGCCGGCCTTTGTGATTTCGCTGGACTTCGAATTGCACTGGGGCATGTCGGATATCGTGACCACGCCCGAGCATCCTTATATGCGGCAATTGCTCGGTGCGCGCCGTGCGGTACCGGCGATACTTGATCTTTTCCGCGAACGCCATATCCGCGCGACCTGGGCCACGGTGGGCTATCTATTCGCTGAGGACCGCGAAACGTTGACGCGTTTCTCCCCCGTGCGGCGTCCGCGCTATGCCAATCCGGCGCGTGATAACTATCGGCAGGAGGTCGGTGACGATGAGGCAAGTGACCCACTGCATTACGGACGTTCCCTGATCGATCTGATCGCGCAAACGCCAGGTCAAGAAGTCGCCTCGCATACCTTTTCCCATTACTACTGCCATGAAGAGGGCCAGACGCCGGAAGACTTCAAAGCTGATCTCGCGGCGGCGATGGCTATCGCCAAACATGCCGGACATCAGCTTGGTTCATTGGTCTTGCCGCGCAACCAGATCGACGAGACCTATCTGGCACCGATGCGTGAGGCGGGCTTCCGCTGCTATCGCGGCAACCCGCAGCGTGCGGGCTTCCAGCGTAAGTATCACAATGCCGCGCCGACTCGTGCACTGCGGCTACTGGATAGCTATGTCGATTTGACCGGTCATCACGGCACCAAGTGGTGTGATCTGCAGGGGGACCCACTGAATATTCCGGCGAGCATGTTTCTGCGCCCACGTCGTGGGATACCGCAACTGGATGCCTTGCGACTAAGACGCATCAAGAAGGCGATGCGTCGTGCCGCCAAGCGCGGCGAGATATTTCATCTGTGGTGGCATCCGCACAACTTCGGCCAGGCTACCGATGCTCACCTGCGTGATCTCGCCGCCATCATCGGCTATTTCCAGGTTCTTTCCATCGAATATGGCATGCGCTCTATGTCGATGAACGATGTGCTGGTGCGGCATGAGCAGGCCTCAGTGGCAGCCCCATCGACCTAGCTTTCTAGACGCCCGCGCACCACTCGCCTTCACGGCACTTGATCACTGCTCTTGATGACTGTTTGCCAACGCGCTTTAGCGCGAGGGCCGGGGGCCTTTGTCTTCAAGAACGGGACTTCAAGAGCGGGTCTTCACGATGAGTCTTCGAAACGTGCCCCACAGACGCTCTCCACTGCAGAGGAGTTATTTCCATGAACGATAAAACGATTGTGCTGGTCTCCAACACATCCTGGTTTCTCTACAACTTCTGCCAGGGGTTGTTGAGGGCGCTCGAGCGACGTGGATTTTGCGTGGTTTGTCTGGTGCCCGACGATGATTATTCGCAACGCTTGCTCGATGAATTCGGCGTCACCCTTTACAGCATGCCCATGGACGGCAAAAGCACGGGGCCCGCGCGGGAGGGGAAGTGCCTGTTCTGGTTGTATGGGCAGTTGCGTGAGTTGCGGCCCGCCTTTGTTTTCAACTTCACGATCAAGGCCAATCTCTATGCAGGCCTGGCGTGCCGCGCTCTGAGAATTCCGTATGCCAATACCGTCACCGGACTTGGGACGGCCTTCCTGCATGACAGCCACTTGTTTCGCCAGGTGCGGCGGCTCTACGGCGTCGCCAATGCCGGGGCGACGCGGGTGTTCTTCCTCAATCCCGATGACCGCGCGCTCTTCGAACACCAAGGCATGTTGCAAAAAGTCGACTGGGCGATGTTGCCGGGCGCGGGGGTCGATGTAACGCGCTTTGCGTTCACGCCGCTGCCCCAGGAAGGGCCCTTCACCTTTGTGTTAATTGCGCGACTGCTAGGCGACAAAGGTGTGCGTGAGTACGTCGCGGCGGCCGAGCAGGTGTGCGGCGACCATCCCGAGACGCGCTTTCTGATCGTCGGGCCCAAAGGCGTCAGCAACCACACTGCGATCAACGACGACGAGATCGAGGCTTGGCGCGAGCGGGGAACCATTGAATACGTCGGCGCTCAGGATGATGTGCAGTCTTGGCTCGCCCAATCCCATGTGCTGGTGCTGCCGTCCTATCGCGAGGGGATGCCGAGCACGGTAATGGAGGCGGGCGCGATGGGTCGGCCGACCATCGCCACCGATGTGCCGGGG
>NZ_JARANX010000067.1:0-3335 GCF_029889785.1 Chromohalobacter sp. 48-RD10
TTGGGGTAATGCAGTGTGCGCCTCACGGGACTCACGATCAGGTAGATCATGGCAATGAAGTTAGCCTCGTTCCGGTAGCCGCGTGCACGTGACCTGGCTGCCTGGCACAGGCTGTTCATGCCTTCTAGGCGCGCATTGTTGGCCACTTCATCGCGCATCACGTTCAGGTTGTGGGAGCCGCCAGCGAGCGCCCTGTGACACCGCCGTCTGCTGGATCCACCTTAGCTTCTCCTTGATGATCCAGACATCCGCCGTGGCACTACGATCTCTGACTAGCCCATGGAGCGCCGCGATTTGGCTGGCCGTTAGGTTGCCGGCCTCGGTGTTCTGCAACATTGCCCAGAGCAGCACCTTGAGAGGCCATTGTTGGCGACGCTCTCGCTTACGAACCCCGTCCAGCCCCTAGTAAAGATCTGCACGATGTTGGAACCAGTCTATGGTGACTTCGGCGCTCGATCACCCCGCTGAGGAAGGCCTGAGACATGTCCCCCCCCTCGATGGACGTGGCCCGGGTCACCGTCGTGCCCGGCCAGAAAGCCGCGAATGTCTCAATGGCGGCCTTTTCGTGACCGGGACGGCACCGTCATCGGCTCCTGAGGACGCTACATATCGAGGAACACGGTGACATAGCGCTGGCCGCGGTCTCATCCAGGCCGGTGACTTTGACCTCGGACAGGCCCCATGTCCCAGCATCCAGTGCCAGTGGTGCACGATGCGCCAAAGGTGCTTGTCGGAGATCTCTAGCTGCCGGGAGACCGGCCAGCACCGGCATCTCCTTGATCAACGACATAGTCACCTATTCCGAACAGCAAGGTAAAGTCGCTGCCGGGGCGTGCCCGGGGCACCTCGATGCGCTTGGTGCCATGCTCGGGGCACTTAGTACGTGGGACGCGCGCATGCAGGTAGCCGTGGTGCTGGAAGAAGCTCAGATGCCGCCAGGTCTTGTCGGCAAAGTCATGGGCCGGGCGAGAGGCTGCCTCGCTCGGCCTCGACATAGAGGTCCAGGCGTGGATGTATCAAGGTGCTGGTTTGGGGTACCCAGGGCGATTCCAGGCCCAAGCCGAAGGGCAGAATCTGGGTGCCGTCCATGCTCTACTTCCTGTCCATGCGGAGGTCATATCCCGACTCAGTTCATGGGGTGAATTCCACGCCCAACAACGAAGAGCCCAAAAAATGCGTGAGTATAAATTATTGCTTTGCATTGTTAAGGAGTTTTGAGCCAATGTTTGAAGAGCTAATTCTGGTTGGTGGGTTTAGGAAGTCAGGGACATCGTCGCTGCATAATTATATTGTTTCTAATTTTAGTGAAGTAACTGCCCCAGCGATAAAGGAGCCTCAGTTTTTAAGTTTATGTGACTTAAGTAATAGAGAGCATATGGCTTGGTATGAAAAGCTATATGGCTATAATGGACGTAATATCCCATTAGCAGTAGATAGCTCGACGCTTAACATATTAAACTCTGATTCGTACTTGGCTGCTAATAAGTTAGCGAAAAAAGTTAAGGTGTTAGTAGTGACAAGAGATCCTGCAAAGCGCCTAATTTCTTCCTATTGGCATATGGCTTCAAAAGGTAATGGTCATGAGACGCGTTCATTAGATGATATCGTTAATTCTATACCTGTTGATATCGGGGAAGGAGTGTTTGATTATGAAGACGGGCTTATTAAAAAGGCAGGAGAGTTAGGAGATATAAATATAGGGTATCTGTCAAAAAATTATTTAAAGGAGTTATATGGAGTTGGGTTTACGGTAAACATTTTCGACCCTTATATAATGTACAGATATTTTGGAGAATCTTTATATTCTCGATGGTTTAATAATTTTCCTACAGGTGACGTCTTCATAACTTCCTTGGAGAAGTTGATAAATGATGAAGGCGAAGTGGATAGAGTGGTTGAATATCTAGGCCTAGATCCCGTAAGACCCAAGAAATCTTTTCTTAGTGAAAAGAATAGGAATAAAACTTATGACCGGCGGGGGTCGGTATTGGCTGGTTTGGTGGAAGCTTCAGTAATAAAGAATATGAAAAAAGTACTTCCTCAGAAGCTGAAAGAGGGTATTAAGTCCACTGTGTATGGAGATGTTCCTAAAGTCAGTGTTGAAACTACAAAAAGAATAGAAAAGATTCTACGGCCTGAGTATGAGTACTGGAAAGCTTCAAATATCGACTTGCTTTGGAATAGAAATGGTTCATAATAAAGAGAGATATTTGGTTCTTGATGTTCTGAGGTTTATTTTGGCGCTTTTTGTCGTCATTTATCACTTGTTTTTTAGGGGAGGAGTGACTGGGGATCGTGTCGTAGAAAGCTTTTCTCTAATAGAGATTCTCTCTAAGTATGGTTTCTTGGGGGTTCAGGGTTTTTTTATAATCTCTGGATTTGTGATCTCCTTGAGCGCAAAAAATAAAACCCCGTATGAGTTCTGCATATCTAGAGCTTTGCGATTGTACCCGGCTTTTTGGATTTGCTGTATTTTTACATATATCATATTGGCAATAGATAGGCCTTTCTTTTGGGATATAACATTCTTTGAGTTCTTGAGAAATTTAACCATGATGGAGGGTTTTTTCCAGAGGAAGTATGTAGATGGTGTATATTGGACATTAACGGTAGAGTTGCTGTTTTATTTTTATATTTTTCTCATGATTGTGTTTAAGGTGTTTAATGATCGCATGCTGTTTGGCTTAAGCCTGCTGTGGTCTATAATGTCATGCGCCACTTACGTTCTTGATATGCAAAACAGTTTCTTGGCTAAAGTGTTGATCTTAAATTATTCTTCTTATTTTTGTCTAGGTGTCTTGTTGTATATATATAAGGATAAAAAGTTTGATGTGCGATCCTTTCTGGCTATTTTCTTAGCATTTGGCGCATGCTATTTAGAAACCTTGAACAAGGCTCGCGAATTAAGCGAAAGGTTTGGTTATTTTTATAACCACTGGGTAATGCTAGCGTTTGTATTCTCCGTCTTCCTGGTAATAAGGTTTTTCAGCAGGCGGGAGATTGACTTGCCTGCAGCAAAGTATTTAGCCTTTTTAGGAGCCTCTACATACCCTTTATATCTTCTGCATCAGAACATAGGTTATGTTGTTATCAATAATTTTGCTACGTACTCTCCACCAGAAACTATAGCCGTTTTCGTGCTTCTTCTTATGGTTGTTACAGCTCTGGTTGTATCGATGTTTTTAGAACCTAGAGCAAGAAGCGGGATGAAAGTGGTAGTAACAAAAATTGAAAAAATAATTTTTTAAAAACTGATGGCATAAGAGCCAAGCAGCGTGGATAAAGAGGGAGTGCTTGGCTGTTTGATTTAACATTTTAGAGAAAATGTATATAGT
>NZ_JARANX010000068.1:0-3185 GCF_029889785.1 Chromohalobacter sp. 48-RD10
TATCCACAGCCTACCTGAAACTGGCTTTTCCAGTTTGAATCAGCCACCATATACCGAAGGGCGCACTTACGACTTGCAAATCTCGTTCCTCGATTCTGCAAGTCCCGTGCGCCGGGGCTTCGCCCCTGGACCCCTAACCCCAACCCCAGCCGGTGCAGCCATGGCCATCTACTCACTCAGCACCAAGCCGATGAACCGCAAGGGCGGACGGTCAGCCGTCGCCGCAGCGGCCTATCGGTCGGGTGGTGAGTTAGCCGATGAGCGCACCGGCGTCGTGCACGACTACACCCGCAAGCGGGGTGTCGAGCACGACGAGATCGTGACCCGCGACGGCGTTCCGGGCCCCGAGCGCGAGTCGCTGTGGAACCAGGCCGAAGCCGCCGAGAAGCGCAAAGACGCGAGGGTCGCGAGGGAGTACGTCGTCGCGCTGCCGCACGAGCTCGATGCCGACCAGCGGCTTGCCCTCGCTCGCGAGCTCGCCGGCGAGCTGTCCGAGCGCTACGGCGTCGCCGTCGATCTCGCCGTTCATGCACCGGATCGAGACGGCGACGAGCGCAACCACCACGCCCACTTGCTCGCTACGACCCGGGCCTATGGCCATGACGGGCTGGGCGACAAGGCGGCTATCGAGTGGAGCGACCAGAAGCGCCGCGAGGCCGGGCTCGATCGCGGCGCCGACGAGGTGAAGGCCATCCGGCAGCGCTGGGAGGGCATGGCTAACGACGCTCTGGAGCGTGCCCAGGTCGCCGAACGGATCGACTGCCGATCCCTGGCAGACCAGGGCATCAACCGCGTGCCGCAGATCCACGTTGGCCCGATGGGCACTGAGATGGAACGCCGCGGAGTGCCTGAGCAGAGCGACCGAGCGAGCTTGAATCTTGAGATCCAAGCGGCCAACGCTGCGGTTGAGGCCGAAAGGGCCGAGGCCAAGGAGCCGAAAATGACACGCGGCGAGGCGTTCACCGCTGCTGCTGAGCGCATGAAAGCCCGTCGGCTTGAGCGTGAAGCGGGACAAGCACCGCGAGAACGCCCACAGCGCACACAGGAGCCGCCCAAGGCCCCCCCCGGCCCATCGGCTGCTGTGCAGCGGCTCGACCGGGAGATCGACGCGAAGGCCCAGCACCTAGCCCAAGTGCGGGAGCGCGGCGCGGAGATTGGAGAGCGGCTGCTCGATGTACAGCTCGCGATGCGCGAAACCGCACAGCAGCGCGACAGCACCGAACAGACAGAACGAGAGGCCGCACAGAGCGTCCGCGAGGCGCAAGCCCAGCGTGATCGAATCAAGGGCTGGTTCAAGGGGCGGCAGCGCCGCGAAGCGTCCCAGCGCCACGATCAGGCTCAGGAGCGCCAGAATCAGGCTCAGGAGGCCGCACAGCGAGCGCAAGCCCACGATGCCGCCCTGAGACGTGAATACGGCCAGCTAAAGCAGCAGGCGGCCACAGAGGGCCGTGATGTCGAGCGGGTGAAGACGGAGTACGCGCAGCTCCAGCAGCAGCGCACCGCGCAGATCGAGCGCGAGCAGCAGCCCGCCCAGGAGAAGCGCCAGGGCGATGCCTGGAGCCAAGAACGGCAGCAGGAGCGCTCAAAGGCGCCCCAGCGGGACGCATGGGCCGATGAGAGGCGACAGGCCCAGGATGTGCGCCGGGGCAATACTCGGAGCCAGGACGGCCCCGAGCTAGGCTAGTCGCGCAGGTGAGGCAGGTCCGGCTCCAGTCCGTCGATGGATGGCTGAGATGGTGGTGCCTCGCCGTCCCCAGATGGTAGTTGGCCGTCCGCTGGCGACATCGAAGGTATGTGCGTCAAATCCGGGCCTTCGAGCCCCTGCGGGTTGTCTCGCTCAGATACGAGCACTCGAGCATCGAACAGCGCGTACTGGCTGTTCTTGCGCTTGTCTGCCCATGCAACGCGGCGGTTCACGACATATGCGAGTGCCCCGCCGCGCTCTGATCCGATCCTGATAGTCTGGACCCACTGCTCATCAACCAGCACTTTCACTGAACGCTTGACCGTTGACACTGAGGTGCCAGACAGCTCGGCTAACGTCGTCTGTGATGCGATGAGCGCTCCACGGCTGTTCATGTTCGCGATAATCAAGTGCAGCAGTGCAGCAGCGCGGGGCTTTCGAGAGATGAGCGACGCCCATTTTTCATGCGCTTTCCGCTCGGTTTGCACCCAGGAGCCTCTGACCTGGGGCTGGGTCAATTTGGTCTTGGTATCGCTCATATCTGCTCGCTATCGTTCAAATGCCTTCCCCGACTCTATCACGATATCGAGCATATTTGCTCGATATCGTGCACGATAGGTCACCAGCTGTGACCTAGGGGTAGGTCACCAGCTGTGACCTACCCCCCCCCTGTAAGCCTTTGATTTTAAAGGGTTCTATTTTCGACCCTTCTAATGATCTTCTAGGGGGGGTGGAATTGGCCACTAAAACCCGAAGCGCGTAGCGCTTTGAGCGCTATGCGCTCGCCTACCCTTCGCTTCGCTCGCCCGGCCTTCGGCCGCCTGATGATGGCGCGCCAAAGGCGCGACGTGCGGCAGCTATCAGGGCGCTACGCGCCCGCGCTGCCTGCCCCAGCCTGGCCGCTAAAGCACGCCGCGCTGGTGACATGCATCCCCTCTCCGCGAGTACCTACCCCTTGTTCTGCAGTACAGGGGGTAGGTAGTAAAAATCGGGGGTTTCCGACACAGCACACCCGGTGCGGCCCGAGATCGGTCGGCATGCTGGGAGCGTAGCGACCGCGCCGACCGAGTGAGGGGCGCACCCACCAACCGAAGGGCGGTAGCGCGTAAGCGTCCGGGCCAACGGCCCGGGGGTGATCATGCCTTCGGGGGTAGATCGAACAGCTGACGGTCGCGCTCGCTGTCTAGGTGCTCATCCATTATCTGTCGGAATTGTGCCCTGGTTTGATCGTCCTGCTCGGCGAGACGCATGAACACTGAGCCAGCGAGGATTTTGCGGCGGGTGTCTTCCGAGCGCTTCGCTTTGCGTAACCGGGCAACCCGGGCTTCGGCATCCGCGAGCTGCTGATCTTTGGAGCGGTGTTGAGGCATTTGGGTATCTCCTTGGTGGCTATCCACAGCCTACCTGAAACTGGCTTTTCCAGTTTGAATCAGCCACCATATACCGAAGGGCGCACTTACGACTTGCAAATCTCGTTCCTCGATTCTGCAAGTCCCGTGCG
>NZ_JARANX010000069.1:0-3040 GCF_029889785.1 Chromohalobacter sp. 48-RD10
TTACGCGCCGAACGGCTACTCGATCCGCGCCTCCGGCAGCTTCCAGATTGGCAGTTTCTATCTCTGCACGGCCAAGGCGACGACCCCGGCACGCCGCATCGTGCTGAGCCGTGGCGGTCGGGTACGCATCAAGCGCCTACCTGCAGGAGACGCTGCCTGCGCACGATGAGTCAGTCCGCATTGCCGTATGACAAGCCTTCTAGAGACCAACCGGAGGCGCTGGAGTTATCATCGCCGTTTTCACCACTTCCGTCACCGACTCCTGAGGTCGACCTGGGCACATACTCGATTTCCCCACCGCCATCGACAGTAACGGTCTTACCTCTTGCCGAACCGCGTAGACCACCGCCGGCAGTGACGGAAACGTTTGCATACGGCGCATAGACATTTGCCAGCGCCTGGGCACTGCCGTCGATCAACACACCTTTGCTGTAAAAGCCACTATCCTCATGGGTGGAGTAAAGAGACAAGGTGGAACGCCCATTGGTCGTGGCCTGCACGCTCGCCATTTGGGTGGAGCTCTTGATGTGAGTCTCGCCGGTCACGAAAATCGTCAGCGTACTGCCTTGATCAATGGTCAGCCCTTTTCCTTCGCCGGATCCAAGGGTGAGATCGCCATCAACCAGCAACACCACGTCGCCCCCACTAACATTTAGTTCACCATTCTTAAGAGTAAGATCCCGCGTGCGGACAACGGACACCGGTTTGTCGAAGCTTGGCATGTCGGCCGTGGTCGCCTCTGCCAGGATTACATCTTTCTCAACATTCCAAGTCTTATCGAAGGCCATGAGACCGTTGGGGGTCAACGCACCATCTCCTATCGGGTAATTACCCACGACGATATCCTTATTGGTCCCCATTGCATCAGTGGCCACTGTTGCAAGCAGGCTATCCATTTCCTCAGCGAGGGTGTTTTTATTATCGGAGAAAACTTGCAGATTGCATTCACCGCCATTCACCGAAGAGATCAGTGTATGACTGCCGATCTTGATCGAACCGCCAACATACTCCTCATCTGCCTTCCAGCTGGCATGGTTATTTTGAATCTCTTCTTGCGATTCGATATTGCCGCCCACGGAAGCCGAACTGTTGACAAATATGACCTTACCGCCTGCCGAAACATTACCTTCGACCGTCGCAGCATTGTTAAATACAACATCACCATTGGCCGAGACATCGCCCTTGATAGTCGCCGAATTTTCAAAGAAAACGCTGCCCGTGATAGCGATGGAACCACCATATACTGCCGCAGAATTACTGGTAACATCGCCATTGGCATGAATATCCCCAGCGACACTAGAACTGCCACTGGTGGTCACTTCTCCCACTGTCGTGACATCGCCATCAACGCTGGTACCGCCGCTAAGACTCACCCCAGCACCCGGCTGCAACGTCCGAACATCACCATTGATTTTCCCTCCACCATTGAACTTAATCGCTTCGCAACCAACCACTGGGCCTTTTGAGGGACCGCCTGAATCGCCTGGAGAACCACCTATAGAATAAACGGCACGCAAAACATCTCGTCTATTGCCATAATCGATACCGCTATTACTTCCAAGCGCTCTCCGCCCCCAAAAAACCACCTGCACTCTATCGCCGCTGAGCTTGACAACTTTTTTAATTCCGGGCTGAGTAAAAGAGTACCTTATCTCTTCATCGCCAGGTTTCTCGTCACTATTATCGCTACTTCCCCGAACGCGCAACTCTGCAATTTTCTTAGCCCTGCTTTCGCGCTTCTCAACGGACAACGAAAGAAGGTCTTCATAGTCTTCATGCGAAATAATAGGCTTTGTGTTCTCAACATCCTCTTTCTCAAGAACCTCGCTTACCTTATTCTCAACCTCGACCCTCCAACTTTTCTCTTTATCTAAACCAGCACTTTTATCTTTATTTTCAAATCGCCGAAAAGCTTCATCCGCCCCAGCTTCATAGTTATTGGCACGCAGGTAATTGCCTGCCTGGCGTTCCTGGTATTTATTGACAGACATGCTGGACACGACAGCCCCGGACGCCACCGTCAGCAACATCAAACCCACGACAAGCACGAATCCAGACTGCTTAGGTGTTTTCATTATTCATTCTCTTTAGGCTTATCGGAATCATTGATATTACGTGTAGCCAAATAAAAAGACAGGGCTTTACTATTACACCCCTCATCATTTGGATTGCAATTTCTATCATAATAATCAATGATAACAAAAACACCTTCCGGGCTCTTACCCACATCACATTTTTCTTTATTTTTATGTGGCAGGCTGCAAAAAACAACCGATTCTATGCCAACCTCGCCTTTAGACGAAAGGTCGATTATAGGATCATTGCTGCCATGTTGACACACAAGTTCATTACCATCGTCTCCAATCGACCAGGTAACATCCTTACCTTTTCCTTTATCGCCTCTGCCCGGACAGGTTATTCCATTCTCTACCGATTCTGACGACGCCAAAAAAAGCTTATTTCCGTTATTACTTTTTTCTATCTTGACAGACTTCGCCACCTTGACCGTAGAAGACAGCTCCCTGTGTATATACATCAGCTCATCTTGCAGCTTGTCGTTGTTATCACGATATTCGCGCACATCGCTGATCGTCTGATAAGCCGTGATAGTACCACCAAGGATAATGAGGCCGATAAACATGCTGATCATCATTTCGATCAGCGTGAAGCCTCTTTGGTGTTGGCGGTTATTCATTCGCCCTCCGTCTCACACGGCAAAAAGGCCACTAAGTTCACGCCATCCGAGCCTCCTTGGCCCTGCCATGTAATCTCGAGGTCATAAAGGCCATCGCCGATATCTTCCCAACTCCCATTGGGAGAAGGCAGGCCATCAACCTTAGCGACATCTTTCTGCCACCCACTCAAGAGTTCTTCAGAACCTTCAAGCTTTTCACAAGCTTCCTCACTATGCGCCCAGGCGCGTTCGTTCATGTCTCGGACCATGATGGTGGCGAGTGTTGTGTTGAGGCTCTCGCGTGCGTTCTGCAACGAGTTGAGTTGCATGGCAGCGAGCCCGAGCATGCCGATGGAGAGAATGGTC
>NZ_JARANX010000007.1:0-176412 GCF_029889785.1 Chromohalobacter sp. 48-RD10
AGGCCGAAGCCGGCGAGACAATGCTTGGCAACGCTTTCAATCGCGGCGTTGCCCGAGGCCTTTCGAGATGCGGCGCATTCTACCGAAATCGGCGTTACTGTCAAGCGAGAAGCCACCCGAAGGCTTGAATTTCTCAAGCAAGTCAGCCACTTGCGCCACCCCTTCACCGCCGGCCACGAACCCCGTCGCCGGCAGCGGATGCGTACTTTACGGATCCGCCGACGCGAACGCAAGGGGTTTTTGCTCAGATTACAAAGCTATCGACGAAACGGTGTACAGGGGTGCTTTCCAGGCGCGCCTGATCCGCGCACAGCGCCAGAATGTCATCGCAGTGACGCGTCGGGAATCGTGTCGCGAGATTAGCGCTAAACTTCGCTTCCAGGAGGGGCATACCTTCCTCCCGGCGCCGACGATGGCCGATGGGATATTCGACAGCCACTTGCTCGGTCTTACTGCCATCCTTGAAGAACACCTGAATCGCATTGGCGATGGAGCGTTTGTCGGCCTCGAGATACTCGCGGCTGTAACGTGCGTCTTCAACCACTTCCATCTTGTCACGCAATTGATCGATGACCGGATTCGCCGCATGGAAAGCATCTTCGTAATGCTCGGCGACCAGATGTCCGAAGATCAAGGGGACAGCCGTCATGTACTGAAGGCAATGGTCGCGGTCGGCGGGGTTGGCCAGATGCCCTTCCTTGGAGATGATGCGAATCGCCGATTCATGGGTGGTAATCACGACCTTATCGATGTCCTCCAGGCGGTCCTTGATCTGAGGATGCAGCGTCACGGCTGCTTCGCAGGCGGTCTGGGCATGGAACTCCGCCGGAAAGCTGATCTTGAACAGCACATTTTCCATGACATAGGAGCCATAGTCCTGACTGACACGAAAGTGGCGATCTTCTTCCGGCTTGAGCTTCTGATCCTTGTTGGTCTTGGAGAACAGCACATCATAGAAGCCCCATTGTGGCGCAGTCAGCACACCGGGAATCCCCATTTCGCCACGCATGACGATATCCGCCAAGCGTACGCCGCGCGAGGTTGCATCGCCCGCCGCCCAGGACTTACGTGACCCGGCGTTCGGCGCATGCCGATAAGTGCGCAGGCTCTGGCCGTCGACGAAGGCATGCGACAGCGCGGCAAGCAGTTGTTCACGGTCTGCTCCCATCAGTTTGGCGACCACTGCGGTAGACGCCACCTTGACCAGGGCGACATGATCTAGCCCTACCCGATTGAACGAGTTCTCGAGTGCCAGTACGCCCTGAATCTCATGGGCCATGACCATCGCCTCGAGTACATCACGCACGATCAACGGTGCTTCGCCTTCGGCTACGCGCTTTTGCGATAGATGATCGGCAATCGCCAGGATCCCCCCCAGATTGTCTGAAGGATGCCCCCACTCCGCTGCCAGCCAGGTGTCGTTGTAATCCAGCCAACGAATGATGGCGCCGATATCCCAGGCTGCCTTGACCGGATCGAGACGCAACTGGGTACCCGGCACACGCGCACCGTGCGGTACGACCGTCCCCTCGACCAACGGCCCTAGATGTTTGGTGCACTCGGGAAAGCGCAGTGCCAACAAGCCGCACCCCAGTGTATCCATCAAGCAGTAACGGGCGGTTTTCAGTGCCTCCTGCCCGGTGACGCGATAGTCCAGCACATAATCGGCGATGGCCTGCAGCTCGGGATCGTAGTCAGGACGTTGGTTCTGTTCGACGTTGGCACTCATGTTGATTCCTTGAAGTCAGACTCGAAGCTCGAAGCCAGTATTATTGACGCTGCTCGATGGGCACCCAGTCGCGCTTCTCCGGCCCTACATAATCCGCGCTGGGGCGAATGATGCGGTTGTTCTCGCGCTGCTCGAACACATGGGCACACCAGCCGGTGAGGCGCGAGCACACGAAGATCGGGGTGAATAGCTTGGTGGGAATACCCATGAAGTGGTAGGCGCTGGCGTGGAAGAAGTCGGCATTGCAGAACAGTTTCTTCTCCCGCCACATCACCGCCTCGACACGCTCGGAGACGGGATAGAGCTCCGTATCGCCCACGTCGTCCGCGAGACGTTTCGAGCACTGCTTGATGATGGCGTTACGCGGGTCGGATTCGCGATAGATCGCATGCCCGAAGCCCATGATCTTTTCCTTGCGTTCGAGCATGCCCATCAGCTCGCGTTCGGCCTCCTCCGGCGTTTGCCAGTTCTCGATCATGGCCATCGCGGCTTCGTTGGCTCCACCATGCAGCGGACCGCGCAACGAGCCGATGGCGCCGGTCACGCAGGAATGAATGTCCGACAGCGTCGAGGCGCACACGCGTGCAGTGAAGGTCGAGGCATTGAACTCATGCTCGGCGTACAGGATCAACGAAACGTTCATCACTCGTGCATGCAGCTCGGAGGCCGGCTTGCCATGCAGCAAATGCAGGAAATGGCCGCCCACCGAGTCATCGTCTGTCTCGGTATCGATCCGCACGCCGTCATGACTGAAGCGATACCAGTAGTTGATGATCGAGGGAAACGCCGCCAGCATCCGGTCGCTCTTATCCTGCTGCGCGGCGAAGTCCTCCTCCGTCTCGAGATTGCCCAGCATGGACGCCCCGGTACGCATCACATCCATCGGGTGAGCATCGGCGGGAATCTGTTCAAGCACGGCCTGCAGCGAAGCGGGCAGGCCACGTAGCGATTTGAGTCTGGCCACGTAGGCCTCGAGCTCCGCCTGATTGGGCAATTTCCCCTTGAACAATAGATAGGCGACTTCCTCGAAGCGCGCCTGCTCGGCAAGGTCGTGAATGTCATAGCCACGGTACGTCAGCCCCGAGCCGGACTGGCCCACGGTACATAACGCGGTGCTGCCGGCGCTCATGCCGCGCAGGCCGGTACTGGTAGGCGTTTTATCCGCCATGGCGAGCCTCCTTGTGCCAGATCGTTATCGTTGTTGCCTCATACCGATAGTGCATAGCCATGCCGCCCGTTCATTTGTCTTCGTCGAACAGGGCATCCAGCTTGCGCTCGAAGGCGTGGTAATCGAGAAACTCGTAAAGCTCATCGCGCGTCTGCATTTTGTCGAGGACATCGCGCTGATGTCCGTTGTCGTGAATGCTGCGGTACACCTCAAGTGCCGCGGCATTCATGGCCCGGAACGCCGACAACGGATACAGCACCATGCGGCAACCCACATCATGCAGTTCCTGTTGAGTGAACAATGGCGTGGCGCCGAACTCGGTGATATTGGCCAGGATCGGCGCATTGACGCGCGTGCAAAACGCGCGATAGTCCTCGAGGGTATGCACGGCCTCGGCGAAGATGGCATCGGCACCGGCCTCGAGACACGCATTGGCGCGCTCGATGGCCGCTTCCAGCCCTTCCTTCTGGAAGGCATCGGTGCGCGCAATCAGATAAAAATCGTCATCCAGACGCGCATCGGCTGCCGCCTTGATGCGATCCACCATCTCTTGCTGCGACACGATGGCCTTGTTGGGCCGATGTCCGCAGCGCTTCTGGGCCACCTGGTCTTCCAGGTGCACCGCCGCCACGCCAGCGCGCTGCATTTCCTTGATGGTGCGCGCGATATTGAACGCTCCGCCCCAGCCAGTATCGATATCGACCAGTAGCGGAGTCTCTGAGGCTGCCGTAATACGCCGGGCGTCCTCGGCCACATCGTTCATGGTGGTCATGCCCAGATCGGGCAGGCCGAAGGACGCATTGGCCACGCCACCTCCGGAGAGATAAATCGCCGGATGGCCGACTTTCTCGGCCATGAGCGCCGTATAGGCATTGATGGTGCCGACGATCGGCAAGGGGCGATGCGCCTCGAGTGCCGCACGAAAACGTGCACCGGGAGTAGGATGGCTCATGACGTCGTATTCTCCTCGAAACGGGTTTGGGACGCCTGCTCGTCGAGTGTCTCGGCATAATGCTTGGCGACATTCTCGCGAGACGCACTGACGTGGCGACGCATCAAGAGTTCGGCCAGTTCCTCGTCGCCTGCCTCGATGGCATCGACGATACGATGGTGTTCGACGAAGGCACGCTGCGGGCGCGCGCCGCTGGCACTGAATTGCGTGCGGTAAAGACGCACCAGGTAATAAAGGTCGTCACAAAGCATGGTCATCAGCATGCGATTGTGGCTGCCCTGCACGATGCAGTAGTGGAAATCCAGGTCACCCTCGCGCTGGAAATAGGCCTCGTCGCGCTGCAGGTCCTCCTGACGCTCGTGGATCGCCAGCACATCGCGCAGTCCGGCGATTTCAGGCGCCGTCATGTATCGCGCCGCCAGGCGCGCCGCCATGCTCTCGAGGGCTTCGCGCAGATCGAACAACTCCAGCAGTTCACGCATGGAGAGTTTGACTACGCGCGCACCGACATGCGGGACACGCTCGATCAAGCGGTGGGCTTCCAGGCGTCGCATGGCCTCGCGCAGCGGGCCGCGCGAAATGCCATACGTCTTGGCAAGGCCCGGCTCGGTGATCTTGGCACCGGATGCCAATTCACCTCGCACGATGGCGCTTTGAAGTTGGTGAAAGACGCGCTCGGCGAGTGTGCGCACTTCGGGAGCGTCGTCATGACCAGTCGCCGACTGCCAAGCATCATGGGAATCGGCGTTATGAGGTAAAGGAGGAAGCGTCATGTAATTGTCGACAATAAAGAATAAGCATTACCTTAGTAATCTACTCCAAAAGGGTCAACTGCCTGAAGCCCGGCGCTCCTACACCTTTCGCCGCATGGCCAGCACTCACCGGTGACCACGTTGTCGACAATTACTCATCTTCATCCTTATTAAGCGAAGCTGCTTATTGCAACAGGCCGGCGAGTCGCCGGGGTTTTTGAAACGGCAGGGAATGGTCAGTGCCCGGCAGTTCAATGTAGCGCCAGTCGGACCGTCGCTGCGCCAAGGTTGAGTGGTAGGCTTGCATGGCCGCGAGGCTCTTGCCCCCCACGACGCTCGTGACGTCGCATTGCGCTTCGAGCAGGGCATCGCGGTCGAGATGCCGAACGGCATCGGTCACGCAATCCAGCGCATTGGCGAACCCTTGGGGACGGTACGCGAGACGGCGTATCATCATGCGCTCGGCTCGTGGGTTGCGCGATCGATGCGGCGCAATCAAATCCAGAAAGGCGACGATACCCGCTTCCGGTGTCGGTGCCTCGCGAATGGCACACGCCGCCTCGGCATAGCCATCGCGCACCCGTACCATGGTCGCGTGATCCTCGCGCTCCAGAAGTGCGGGCTCGAGCAGCATCGTACGTTCAATACGGGCGCCTAAGCGTTGCTTGAGACGCATCGCTACCAGCCCGCCAAACGAATAGCCCATGACATCGCATTGATCGATACTCTGGGCGTCGAGCACGGCTTCGATATCGTCGACGACGTCATCCAGCGAGAAAGGCCGCTCACGATCATCTATCGCACGCGTCGCCCCCATGCCCCGCAAGTCGGGCATCAGGAACGTTCGCCAGGTATCGAGATACGTCACCATCGGCCCCCAGGTCAGCTCGGCCGCTACCCCGGCACCGTGCAGCATGACCACATTGCCCGCGCCCTCGCGACGCTCGAGGCGACGCCAATGGCACTGCTGATCCGGGCGCACCAATATGCCTTGCCGCACCTCGCCCTCATCCGGCGACATTGTCATATTCGTCATCCTCTATGTGCCGCGCCTCTGGGGCGTTGAATGGCCGTTATTATCCGCACACGCTCACGAGCGGACAAATCCGGCTAGTTTCCCTACAATGAGCCGCCCGTGACAGGACGCTGCACCGATGCCGAGACTCGAACTGACGCCCCTGCCCTATCATGGCGACCCGCTGGCACGCTTCGAGCGCATGCGCCGTCGCCCCGGCGCCGTACTGCTGGACAGCGGCTTCCCGGCGGCTCCCGGTGGACGTTACGACATCCTTAGCTGCGACCCCATCGCCTGGCTGGAGGTCAACCGAGACGGCCGGGTGACTAGTGACATCGCGGACCTTCCTGATGACCCACTCGCCGCTCAGCGTGCCTTGCTCGAGCACCTTCCCGACCCTGGCGTGACGAGCGAGCTGCCGTTTCTGGGTGGTTTGATCGGCTACTGGAGCTACGATTTCGGGCGTCACCTGGAGACTTTTGCGGATCATGCCTGCGAGGCAGTCACGCTGCCCCACAGCCGTGTCGGACTCTACGACTGGGCCCTCATCCACGATCATCACGCTCGCCAAGCCTGGCTCGTGGCTACACCGGCGCGGCGCGCCCAGGTGTGGGAATGGCTAAAAGTCGCGCCAGCGTTGGACTCGACATTCAAGTTGCTCTCCCCCTTTCGAGGCGAACTCGACCGCGTCGCCTACGGCGAGCGCTTCCGTGCCGTACAGCATTACATCCGCAGTGGCGACTGTTACCAGATCAACCTGGCCCAGCGTTTCAGCGCCCCCTACCAAGGCGATTTATGGCACGCCTATCGGCGACTGCGCCAAGCCACGCCAACACCTTATGGCGCCTACCTCGCCTGGGACGACAAGGGCATTCTGTCGCTGTCGCCGGAGCGCTTCCTCGAAGTCGTCGAGGGACGCGTAGAAACGCGCCCCATCAAGGGCACCCGGCCGCGCGGCAACACTACCATCGAGGATCGGCGCTACGCCCGCGAGCTGCGCGACAGCCTCAAGGATACCGCCGAAAACGTGATGATCGTCGACTTGCTGCGCAACGATCTGGGGCGTGTCTGTCAGCCGGGGAGCGTCCGCGTCCCCCAATTATGCCGCCTGGAGAGCTACGCCAATGTTCACCACCTGGTCAGCGTGGTGACCGGTAAACTCGACGCGACACGCCATGCGCTGGACCTTCTGGGAGCGGCGTTTCCCGGCGGCTCGATCACGGGCGCGCCCAAGATCCGCGCCATGCAGCTCATCGACAGTCTCGAACCCAGTCGCCGTAGCGTGTATTGCGGCAGCATCGGCTACGTCGATGTGCGCGGACGAATGGATACCTCCATCGCCATCCGCACCGCCGTGGCGGATGCCGGGCAACTGCATCTCTGGGGCGGTGGTGGCCTGGTCGCGGACTCCGACGAGGAAGCCGAATACCAAGAGACACTCGCCAAGATTTCGCGCCTGATGGAGGCGCTCGGCACCGAAGAGCCGCATGAGCGCAACGAATCGCGTATCCTGAACGAATGACAACCGCTATGCCTGAATCCGCGTCTACCGACAGCGTCAGCCGGTATCGCATGCGTCGGCGCCGTCAGCGGCGTCTCATCGTCGGCGTCAGCGTACTAACGCTCGCCATGGTCATCGCCGATATCGCCACCGGCCCAGGTCACTATCCGTTGCGCGATGTGCTCATGACCCTCGTCGCGCCGAATCAATCGTCGGATGCGCTGCGCGTCATCGTGTGGAACATTCGTCTGCCGGTGGCCTTGATGGCAATCGTTGTCGGTGTGAGCCTGGCACTCGCTGGCGCCGAGATGCAGACTATCCTCAACAACCCCCTGGCCGACCCGTTCACGCTGGGCATTTCCTCGGCGGCGAGTGTCGGCGCAGCGCTCGCTATCACTCTTGGCGTCGGCATCGTGCCCTTCGCCGATACGTTACTGGTCACCGGCAACGCTTTCCTGCTGGCCCTGGCCGCATCGCTTATCATCTGGGGCGTGAGTCGCCTGCGTGGTGTCAGCGTGCAGACCCTGGTGCTGATGGGCATCGCCATCATGTTCTTCTTCAACGCCATGCTCGGCCTGATGCAGTACGTCGCTTCCCCCGAGGCCTTGCAGCAACTGGTGTTCTGGTCACTGGGCAGCCTCGGCAAGGCCAGTTGGGGCAAGGTCGGCCTGGCGACACTGGCGCTTTGCGTGACGCTGCCGGTATTTCTTCATGCCGGCTGGCGACTCACCGCGCTGCGCCTGGGCGATCTTCACGCCCAGGCCATGGGCATCGATGTCGCGCGCTTGCGGCTGCGTATTCTTCTGTGCTGCTCGCTGTTGGCGGCCACCGCCGTGGCCTTCGTGGGGACGATCGGCTTCGTCGGCTTGGTGGGCCCGCATATCGCTCGCTTGCTAGTCGGTGAGGATCAGCGTGTCTTTCTGCCCATGTCCGCCCTCAGCGGGGCACTGATCATGTCCGTCACCTCGATCCTCTCGAAAACGCTGGTGCCCGGCATTCTGCTGCCGATCGGTTTGCTCACTGCACTCATCGGGCTGCCGTTTTTCGTCTCGCTGATCCTGCGCAGCCGCAAGGAGATATGGAGATGACGCTAACACTCGAACGCCTCGATTGCCGCTTGGGTGACACACCCATCCTCGAGGGTATCGCCGGCCTCGAGGCCCGACCGGGCGAGATCACTGCCTTGGTCGGCCCCAACGGTGCCGGGAAATCCACACTGCTCAAGGCCGTCGCCGGCCTCCAACGCGCCAACGGTTCGTTCATGTTGCATGGCCAGGGATTGGCGGCACTATCGCTCGAACAGCGTGCCCGACATCTTTATTACTTACCGCAAGAACTCGGCTCCCGCGCCGTCCTCAACGTATTCGAGGCCGTGCTGCTGGCACGTCGCACCTGCATTCACGAGCCACATGAACGCGCGCTATTCAAGGTGCAGGAGACACTTCAGGCTCTGGAACTGGAACCGCTGGCCGAGCATGAATTGAGCCAGCTCTCGGGCGGGCAGCGTCAACGGGTCGCCATCGCGCAAGCCGTGACGCGCGAGCCGTCGCTGATGCTGCTCGACGAACCGACCAGCGCGCTGGATCTGCATCATCAATTGCAAGTGCTCGACTGGCTGACTCGACTCGCAGCACAGCGCCATATCATCGTCGTCATCGCCATTCACGACCTAAGCCTGGCGGCGCGCTTCGCCCAGCATGTATGGATGCTCAAGGCAGGCCGCGTCGCCGCCAGTGGTACTCCCGGCGGCGTCCTGACCCATGCGCGTCTACGCGATGTCTATGCCATCGAGGCGCACATTGAATGGCCGGACGACGAACCGCCGCGTATCACGCCCCTCACAGCGATTCACTCATTGGGGCGATGAACACAGGATTTAATGCAGATAAGTTCTAACAAGTAACCCGAAACCTTCGTTAAAGGTATATAAGCTTCGAACCAATCGATATTGGGGGATCGTTTCGGCGGTTTGCTAGGGTATATCCATTCGTCGAAGTCGACAGACTTCACGCCACCTTCCACAGGAGCTCATCATGTCCCTCGATATCGATGCCATCAATCGCGATCTTGGCCACGACCCGGAGGCCCTGGTTCGCTGGGCACTCTCGCTCGATGGCAAGGCGATCTGCACGACCAACTTCCGGCCTTTCGAGGCAGTGATCCTGCATATGATCACGCAGGTGCAGCCGAACATTCCCGTGGTCTGGATGGACTCAGGCTATAACACCGAGGCCACTTATCGCTTCGCAGAAGAGATCAGCCGTCAGCTGGACCTCAACTTGACGATCTATCATCCGCGCCGCTCACGCGCGCATCGCGATGCCGTCGAGGGTGAGTTTCCAACCATCGACGATCCGCGCCACGCGGCGTTCACTGAGGAAGTCAAGTTAGAGCCATTCCAGCGGGCGCTGCGCGAGGCCGCGCCGCGTGTCTGGCTCACCGCGCTGCGCGCCGAGGACACCGCTGAACGTGCCCAGATGCAGCCGGTCTCGGTCAATCAGGATGGCTTGATCAAGGTCGCGCCCGTGCTGCACTGGAGCGCCAAGGACATGTATCAGTACCTGCAGAAGCACGATCTACCCAACAACTTCGATTACTTCGACCCGACCAAGGTGGAAGACAAGCGCGAGTGCGGGCTGCATCTTCAGCACTAGGCGTTAAACCCCAACCATCGAACGAATGACACGAACGCGCGCCATGCCGATGCCCACCTCCACGGAGCATCGGCATTCTCGTCTTTCCGGGCCGCTCTCAGCGCACCGGCAGCTCGATGCCCTCGAACAGAACCTGTTCGTGACGTGGCCCTGCCGCCAGCGCAGCTTCGATACTGTCTCGATCGAGGTGGGGGGCGAAGCGATTGACGAAGTCGAACATGAAGCCGCGCATGAAGGTGCCACGGCGAATACCGATCTTGGTCGTCGAGCTTTCGAACAGGTGGCTGGCATCGAGCGCTACCAAGTCGCGATCGACGACAGGGTCGACCGCCATGTGCGCGACGATACCCACCCCGAGCCCCAGGCGAACGTAGGTCTTGATGACATCGGCATCGGCAGCGGTGAGTACCACGTTGGGTGTCAAATCATGCGCCTTGAAGGCATCGTCGAGCTGCGAACGACCGGTAAAGCCGAACAAGTAGGTCACCAGCGGATACTCGGCCAGGGCTTCGAGCGTCAGCGTTTCCACCGACGCCAAGGGGTGGTCCTGTGGAACCAGCACGCAGCGGTTCCAGCGATAGCATGGCAACAGCACCAGATCGGTAAAAAGCTCCAGCGACTCGGTACAGATCGCGAAATCAGCCTGCCCTTCACTGACCATCTGAGCGATCTGCTTGGGCGTACCCTGCTGCATGTGCAGGGCGACATCGGGATACTTCTGCCGGAACTCATGAATGACCGGCGGCAGGGCATAACGCGCCTGGGTATGAGTAGTGGCGATCGATAGGCTACCGCGCCGCTCGTCGCTGTGCTCCTGCGAAACGTGCTTTATGTTGTCGACGGTGCGCAGCACCTTGCCGGCCAACTCGATTATTGCCTCGCCGGCCGGTGTCACACGAGTCAGGTGCTTGCCGCTACGCGCAAAGATTTCCACCCCCAGCTCATCCTCCAGCAAGCGTATCTGCTTGGAAATGCCCGGCTGAGAAGTAAACAGACTTTGCGCGGTGGCGGAGACATTCAGGTTGTGCCGGGCAACTTCCCAGATATAGCGCAGTTGCTGGAGTTTCATGAGCGATGCCTCCCGACCTAGCAATCTTTTATGGCATAAAATTTAAATTTGTGATTACTTTAAAGCATATGGTGCGAGAGTAGAAGAGCGTCGACACCCTGGCAATACCGCACCATGGTGGTGCGTGAAAAAGCGCCGACATGATAGGCTGATGCTATTGTCACCATACCGATGGGGCATTTGCCAGGGCCATGGTCAACGGCTACCATCGCCTCATCTACGCTCGCGAAAGCGCAACGGAATACTGGAGAGATTCGTAATGGCTAATAATGTCGATGTCACCTCCGCTAACTTCGAGCAGGAAGTCGTCAATGCCGAACAGCCCGTACTGCTCAAGTTCTGGGCACCGTGGTGCGGCCCTTGCAAGATGATGGCCCCCGTCGTCGATGAAGTCGCCGATGAGAAGGCCGGTGGCGTCAAAGTCGTCAGCATCAACGTCGACGACGCACCGGAAATCGCCGCCGAACAAGGCGTGCGCGGTGTTCCGACCGTGATGATGTTCAAATCCGGCGCCAAGGTCGCTTCCCTGGTCGGTGCACAGTCCAAGTCACAGCTGACACAGTTCATCGATCAGAACGCCTGAGATCAACGGCGTTAAGCTATCGAAGCATGCTGACAATCGCCCCGCTCATGCGGGGCGATTGTCGTTACGGGATCATCGAAGCATAGGCTAGTCGGGAGGTGGCTCCGGGTTCATCTCAGCACGACGACGTTGCACGCGCTCGGAAGGACTCAGCAATCTCGCCAGCCAACGCGTCTCGGGATGACTATCCAGGGCAATCTTGAGCGTCATGGTCAACGGCACCGACAGCAACATCCCCACCGGCCCGAAGATCCATCCCCATACCACCAGCGACAAGAAGGCCACCAGCGTGGAGAGCCCCATTGTACGCCCCATGATCCGTGGCTCGATGATATTGCCCATGAGGAAATTGATCGCCAGATAGGCACCTGCCAGCAGCATCGCCTTGAAGGGGCCTCCTTCCGGCATCGCCAAGGTCAAGAGCACGGCAGGAACGGCCGCCAAGGCCGAACCGATATTGGGAATGTAGTTGAGACAGAACGCCAGGGTCCCCCATAACAGCGCGAAGTCGACACCGATCACCACGCACGTGCCCCACACCAGCACGCCGGTCACCAGACTGATCACCGTCTTGATGGCTAGATAGCGCTTGAGATTGCGACTGAACTCGGTGAAACGCTGGAGACTCGGCGCCGGATTGAGCAAGGCCTGCGAGATCTTGTTGCGGAACTCCAGGGTCTCGAACAACATGAAGATCACCAACAGCATGATCACAACACTCTGCGAGAGCAGGTTACCCACGCTGCCCAGAAAGACGGGGACCCAATCGGTCGCCTGGGAAGCATCGAGAAGCCGCGAGACACCCTGGGGGTTGATAGAGATTCCCTGCTCCGCCAGCCACCGCAGCACGGTCAGATAGTGCTCTTGCAGTTGCTCCTGAAGCTTGGGCAAGGCGTTCATGAAGGTCGTGAAACTATTGCCGAGCAGTGCACCCAACAGGGTCATCAACACGCCGAGTATCAGCAACGTAACCAACACCGACAACCGCATGCCCAAGCCATGCTCATGCAGCCAATGTACCGGCGATGTACAGATGACGGCGATGAAAAGCGACAGCAATATGGGGATCAGCAAGTCGGAGCCGGCTTGCATGCCGCCAACGATGACCACCAAAGACGCCAGCGTCAGCATCAGGTTGAGAGGGAGGTTCTGTGAACCGGGGTCGTGTCCGGGGGACATGGGGCGTTCGCATCCTTGACGAAACCAAGACCCTATTCTGCCTGGCAGGGGTTACTTGCACAAACGCCACATCACGCCACACGAGAATAAAAGGCGAACCCGAACGGTCCGCCAAGCATCATTCAGATATGTGAGCCCGAGGCCACGATCAAATGGCGAAACCGTGCTCGAAGTCCTCAGCCTGCATGGACATCAACGTCTCGCCACCGGCACGTATCATCTCGGCATGCGCGCGGGTACGCGGCAACAGACGCTGATAATAGAAGCGAGCGGTATCGAGCTTGGCACGGTAGAACGCCGCATCGTCGGGGTTACCGGACAAGGCTTGATGCGCCGCCTGCGCCGCGCGGGCCCAGAAGAATGCCAGAGTGACGTAGCCGGCATACATCAGGTAATCGAAACTCGCGGCCCCCACTTCTTCGCGATCCTGCATGGCCTTCATGCCTACCGCCATGGTCAGATCGCCCCACTCGGCGTTGAGCTTCGCCAGAGGCGTGACGAATTCCGCCATGGCGTCATTGCCCTCGTGAGCCTGGCAGAACTTGTGAATCTGCCTGGTGAAGGATTTGAGTGCCTCACCTTGGCTCATCAACACCTTACGCCCCAATAGATCCAGCGCCTGGATCCCCGTGGTGCCTTCGTAAAGCCGCGTTATGCGGGCGTCGCGCACGTACTGTTCCATGCCCCATTCGCGGATGTAGCCGTGCCCCCCGAAAACTTGCACGCCCTCATTGGTGGCCTCGAACCCCACCTCGGTCAAGAACGCCTTGACGATGGGCGTCAACAATCCCAGCTCGGTTTCAGCCGCTTCGCACTCGGTAGCGTCGGTCGCGTATTCGATGCGATCCGCGAGTTGCGCAGCATGCAGCACCAGCATGCGGCCACCCTCGGTAAACGCCTTTTGAGTCAGCAACATGCGGCGTACATCGGGATGCGAGATAATCGAATCGGCTGGCTTGTCCGCTTCTCGAGTGCCGGACAGTGCACGCATCTGCAAGCGATCGCGGGCGTAGGCCAAGGCATTCTGGAAGCTCACCTCCATCAGCCCCAGTCCCTGGATGCCGACACCGATACGCGCCACGTTCATCATGGTGAACATGCAGGTCAGCCCCTTGTGAGGTTCGCCGACGAGATAGCCGCGCGCGCCATCGAAGTTCATCACGCAAGTGGCGTTGCCGTGAATGCCCATCTTGTGTTCCAGGGCGCCGCAACTCACTGCATTGCGCTCACCGATCTCGCCCTCGGCATCGGGCAGATACTTGGGTACCACGAAGAGGGAAATCCCCTTGGTACCCTCCGGTGCATCGGGCAGTTTGGCCAGGACCAGGTGCACGATGTTCTCGGCCAGGTCATGCTCACCCGCGGAGATGAAGATCTTGGTCCCGGTGATGAGACACCCACCCGCCTCGTCGGGACGTGCCCGGGTCTTGATCAAACCCAGGTCGGTGCCGCATTGCGGTTCGGTCAGACACATGGAGCCCGTCCAGGTGCCGTCGTTGAGCTTGGTCAGATACTGCGCTTTCTGCTCATCGCTACCATGATGGCGAAGCGCATCAGCGGCGCCCTGGGAGAGCCCCGGATACATGCCCCATGCCAGATTGGTTGAACACACCATCTCCGAGAGCATCATGCCGAGCGACGTCGGCAACCCTTGACCGTGATACGCCGTATCGCCGGATAGACTCGGCCAGCCACCTTCCACGTACTGGGCATAGGCCTCCTTGAAACCGGAAGGCGTCAACACCTCGCCACCTTCGAGTCGACAGCCCTGCTCGTCGCCAGTCTGATTGAGCGGCAGTAACACCTCGCGTGTAAAGCGTGCACCCTCTTCCAGAATCGCGCTCACCACATCTGGGGTGATCTCTTCGGCCTGGGGCAACTGGGCATAATGACGGGGATAATCGAGAACCTCGTCCATCACGAAACGAAAATCGCGTAGCGGCGCCTGATAGCTGGGCATCTTTAAGCTCCTGAACGGTACGGGCAGGTATCCCGAAGGCATCAAACATTCGTTTGAAATTAAGCGCCGCCCAACATCAAGTCAAGCGCTCGTTTTAATTTCATGAGATGACCTTGGCAGCACGCTCAGGCAGTTCCCAATGGCGCCATGGCCAGTTGCCATGCCACTAACAAGAGTATGGCGCAGATCCCGCCTTCGATGACCTGCCAGACACGCGGGTTGGCCAGACGCGGGGCCAACCAGCCCGCGCCACCCACGAGCCCGAAGAACCACCCCAACGACGCCATGGCCGCACCGACCACGAAGGCTTCGGGCACGGCCTGTTGGGCACCGATGGCGCCGAGCATGATCACCGTATCCAGATACACATGCGGATTGAGCAAGGTCACGGCCAGCGTTGCCATCAACACACTCCACAGGCGAGGCCGCGTCTCACCACCGGCCTTGAGCGAGGAAGGACGACGCACACGGTGCCAGGCTTGCCACGCCTGCCAGCACAAGAATGCTACTCCGCCCCAACGCGCTACTTGCATGAGCTCAGCATGCGACGCCAGCAAGGCCCCCAGCCCCAGTACGCCTGCACCGATCAGCATCAGGTCGCACAATGCACAGACGGTCGCCACCCACCAGGGATATTCATTCATCAGCCCACGTTGAAGTACGAAGGCATTCTGCGCGCCGATGGCTATGATCAAACCCGCCCCCACGAACAGACCATTGAGCCAGGAGCCCCACATATCCGTTCCCTCCTTTTCACCCGGGATACATTGATAAGTGACGCAGAATACGCTTGACTACGTGAATAAGTTAAATTAATTCGAAAAATGAGTGATAACTTTTACTAATGCTCGATTACAAACTTCTCGAAGCACTGGCCGTCGTGGTCGACCAAGGAGGATTCGAACGCGGTGCGCATCATCTAGGACTTACCCAGTCGGCCGTCTCGCAACGCATCAAGTTGCTCGAAGCGCGCCTCGGCCAACCAGTGCTGGTACGCGCGCCCAAGCTCGCCCCTACACCACTGGGTCGACGGCTACTCAATCATGTGCAACAGGTTCGGCTTCTCGAGCATGACCTGCTCGACCAGATCCCAGCATTGGGGGAACGCGAGCAACGCCTGCGCCTGGCCATCAATGCCGACAGCCTGGCCACCTGGTGGTCGCCGACCACCGGCGACTTTTGTCGACGCCAAGGCGTTTTACTGGACTTGATCGTCGAGGATCAGGACGTCGCGCTCAAGCGCATGCGCGATGGCGAGGTCGCCGGCTGCATTTGCGCCACACCGCGCCCCATTCAGGGTGCCCGCGCGCACGCTCTGGGCAGCATGCGCTACCGTGCCATTGCCAGCCCCGGCTACGTGTCACGCCATTTTAGCGAAGGGCTGACGCACGATGCCCTGCGTAAAGCGCCGGCCATCGTGTTTGGTCCCGATGACCGCCTTCAACATCGTTATCTGGAGATGCGGGGCTATAAGGAATCATTTCCTCACCATCTATGCCCGTCCTCGGAGGGCTTCGTGCATCTGGCCCTGGCCGGCATGGGCTACGGATTGATTCCCGAGCGGCAGGTGGAGCGCGAACTACGCGAGGGGCGTCTGGTCGATCTCGACGCGGACAGCTACATCGATGTGCCGTTGTACTGGCATCACTGGCGTCACGGCGGCGACACGCTGGATGCCTTGACCACCCACCTGCTCGATATGAGCAGCGCTTGGCTCATGCCACCCTCACCACAGTCTCAATCTCTATTCTAGACGCGTCTCATAGCCCCAAATCAAGGCGACTGCAGGTGCTGCTCGACGCTGGCCACCTTGTCATCCATGTGTTGCTCGCGATCGGTGCGCGTGCCCACCTTCAACGTCGTGGTAATGCGTGGCGCACCCATTTCGTGCACGCGTTGATGACACGCCTTGACCACCGCCATGACGTCGTCCCACGGGCCCTCGATATTGGTGCCATAGGCATGCATGCGGTACTCGAGACCCGAGGCCTCGAGGACGCGCTGACAGGCCGCGACGTGTTCCCCCACCGAAACGCCCACCCCCAGCGGCACAACGCATAGATCGACGATGACATGCATAACACTCCCTCCTCGTCTTGACGCTCGCTTGCCTCAATCATATCGGCAAGCACGCTATGAAACGCAAAACGCCAGGCCACGGGGACCTGGCGTGTCAGTAGACGGCGCCGATCAACCGCCTTCGCGGATGACGTCCGCCCCGTCGGGAATCTCGAATTCGAAACGCGATGCCGAAATGTCGTCGTTGACGTCGATATCATCGAAGTTGATCGCGGTACGCTGTCCGGTGCTGTCTTCCATCTCCAATCCCTCCAGGCGGTCATCCTCGAAGGTAAGTTCGAGACTCTCGAACAACGTGTCGGGCGAGTTGGGTATGAGCGTGAAGGTTTCGAGACCGGATTCTTGGCGGCTTGTTACTTCATAGTTTTCGGTCAGGGCCTCGGCGCTTCCCGAGAGCAACAACGCTGGCGTGTGCGTCACCCGCGTGTCGAGCGGGCGAATGCTGACCTGTTGCAGGTCGGGGTCGTAGAGATACACCTTGTCGCCATCAGAGACCACAACCTGCTGGTACGGCGCGTCGACTTCCCAGTGAAATTTGCCGGGGCGGGATAACCACATATGGCCTTCTACCTTCTGCAGGCGCTGGCCGCTACCATCGAGGATCTGCTGCTCGAAATCCGCCGAGTAGCTTTCCAGCGGCTCCAACAGATTCGTCAAACGCTCCACACCATCCGCTTGCGCTTGCGCCATACTCGGCAACGCGAGGACCGCGCCCAGAACCAAGGCCAGCTTGAATATTCTCATTACCACTCCTTGTTTACTCATCCTGCATTACACGGTGTGACGCCATCTCGGGCGAAAAGTTGCGCTGCACCAGGCGACGTCCACCGTCTTTGCACTTTTTACCGGCCTCGAGGAGCGCTTGCGCGCTCAATGATCGGGGGCGGGCGGCGATGCCAGTACTTCGCGGGCGCCGTTGGTGCCCATCGGCGACACGACACCCGCCGATTCCATGGACTCGACCAGGCGCGCAGCCCGGTTGTAGCCGATCTTGAAACGACGCTGTACCGCCGAGATCGAGGCACGACGTGACTCAGTGACGAATTGCACGGCTTCATCGTAGAGCGCGTCCCGCTCGGGGTCGTTGCTTTCAGCACCTTCCGACTCAAGCCCCGCCAAGGCATCGGCCGAAACACCTCCCGAGAGAATTTCATCGACGTATTCAGGCTCGCCGCGCCGTTTCCAGTCCTCGACGATACGATGGACTTCATCGTCGTCGACGAAGGCGCCGTGCACACGCGTCGGCATGCCAGCACCAGCTGGCAGGTAAAGCATGTCACCATGGCCAAGCAGGTTCTCCGCTCCGCCCTGGTCGAGGATGGTGCGCGAATCGACCTTGGAGGACACCTGAAACGCCATACGCGTAGGGATATTCGCCTTGATCAGACCAGTGACCACGTCGACCGAGGGTCGCTGAGTGGCAAGGATCAAATGGATCCCCGCCGCGCGGGCCTTTTGCGCCAGGCGCGCAATCAGCTCTTCGACCTTCTTGCCGACGATCATGAACATATCAGCAAATTCGTCGATCACGACCACAATGTATGGCAACTTCTCGAGTACCGGAGGCTGCTGATGCATTTCCCACGGCTGCGGCTCCCATAGCGGATCGGCAACCTGCGCTCCATGGCGCTCGGCCTCGTCGAGCTTGGCGTTGAAGCCCTCCAGATTGCGCACTCCCATCGCTGCCATCAGCTTGTAGCGTCGCTCCATTTCCGCCACGCACCAGCGCAACGCATTGGCGGCCTCCTTCATGTCGGTGACCACCGGGGCCAGCAAGTGCGGGATGCCGTCATAAACCGACAGCTCCAGCATCTTGGGGTCGACCATGATCATGCGCACTTCATCTGGCGTCGTCTTGAGCAACATCGAGATGAGCATGGTATTGACGCCCACCGACTTGCCCGACCCCGTGGTGCCGGCCACCAACAGATGTGGCATCTTGTCGAGGTTAGCGACCACCGGATTGCCGCCGATATCCTGCCCCAGCCCCATGGTGAGCGGCGATTCGGCCTGCTGATAGACATCCGAATCGAGCACTTCGCGCAGCCGGATCATGGCACGGTGGGGGTTGGGGATTTCGATCCCCACCGTAGGCCGCCCAGGGATGATCTCCACCACACGCACGCTCTTGACCATCAGCGAACGCGCCAGATCCTTCGACAGATTGCTGATCTTGGAGACCTTGACCCCGGCGGCGGGCTTAATCTCGAAGCGGGTAATGACCGGACCCGGCCAGGTATCGACGACTTCGGCCTTGACACCGTATTCACGTAACCGAGTCTCCAGAAGCTCGGCCATGTCAGCCAATTGCTCATCGGTATAGTTGGGCTTTTGCTCACCGGTGGGCGTCAACAGCCGCAACGTGGGCAATGCCCCTTCAGGTTCGGTCGATGGAACGGCCTCGGGACGCTGGTTCTGCAGATGCTCCACCGTCCACAACGCTGGGGCCTCGTCATCGCCTTTCGGCTCGCGCCTCGATGGTTCGGAAGCGCCCACGTCAGCCGTTTCCCCTGGCGCCTTTTCCACCTCACCACGCACGGATGCCTGCGGCGTGGCCGATGACTCGTCTTCAAGGGCATCGGATTCGGCGTCGGAAGCCGCTGGAGAAGAGGCTGGCGACGCGACGGATGAGCTGTCCTCCGAGGCGTCGTCCCAACTGATGCGGGAACGCGTTTGCGCCGACTCTTCTTGAGAGGGGGACGCCTGCGACGATCTGGAGTCTTCAGCAGACGGCGATGAAGTGACATTCGTCTCGCGCTCGGGAGATGAGTGAGGCGTTGCCGCCTCAACGCCGTCATCGTCGCGGCGTGCCTGGATACCCCACTCACCGAGCGATACGTCGTCGTCATCGTCGGCCGTCAGCGGCTCCGGAATGGACTCGGGGATGCGACGACGAGTGACGTCAGCCCGCATCGGGGCTTCGGGATCCGCATCCGCTTGAGACGACACATCGGGCTCCTCGGACGCATGCTGCGTGGAGCGAGGCTCCTCGCTCTCGTCACGCTCGTTGCGAGCCTGGTCATGCGGCGCTGAAGAAGTGGTCGCATGGGGCTCTGGCGCGTCGGCGATGGCGGAGCCGCCGCGCTCGTCATCGGCACGTTGGCGAGCCGTATAGGCGGCTTCCGGGCGCTTGGCAGAGGGCGTGTGCTCGGGGACATCCCAAGGGATATCGGTCTTGCCGTCATTGCGCCATGCCGAGGTTTCGAGCGTGGGCTCGGTAGTTTCTAAGGACGGCTCCACACGGCGTTCACTGCCCGTCGCATACGATGGCTCCGCGGTCGCACTCGCCAGTTGAGAAGTACGCCTTGATGCCCGCCAGCGTTGCCACCATGAGGGGCGTTTCACCTCATCCGCCGGCGCCTCATCCTCCTCCGGTGCCGCCTCAGCCTCGGCGGTGTCCATGTCGTCATCGCCGTAGGTATCGCGCCGCTGGGCTAGACGCTGCCGACTGCCGCGCCACTTGGCAATGCTCCACGCCAGCAGGCGATACATGCCACGCCCCAGTTCATCCATGACCGCCAGCCAGGTCATGCCGGTAAACAGGGTAAAGCCGCACATGAAGGCGACCAGCGATACCAGTGTAGTGCCTTGCACATTAAGCAGCGGCTGTAACGCACCGACCAGCCCTTCGCCGAGAATACCACCCGCCGCGTAAGGCAGCTCGCTGTCGGGATGATAGAAATGCAGCGTCCCCAGAGTGGTCGTGCTCAGCAGAAGCAGCACCAGGCCACTAGTACGTACCGAAAGCGCCGTCGGGTCCCAGGCAATGTTCACTTCCCGCGCGCGCAGCATCCGCCAGGCTGCAAAACCGAACATGCCCGGCCACCACAGGGCGCTGGCACCGAATAGCGAATACAGCACATCCGACAACCACGCCCCGACGGGGCCCATCCAGTTATTGATCGTTTGATCGGGGCCACTGTGTGACCAGCCCGGGTCACCAGGCACATAACTGAAAAGCGACAACAGGAGAAAGACACAGATAGCCAGCAGCACGATGGCCGCGCCCTCGCGCGTCACCCCCTGCAAATGCATCACGACTCGACGTGCCTGCTCCTTGGCCTGAGACGCCGTTTGTCCGCGCTCATTGCGTTTTCCATTGACACTCAAGTGGCCATCCCCCTTGCGCCACGTATGGCGATACTAATATTGCCGACACTGCCCGACGCGTGCCGTCCCTGTCGTCCACGTGCGAGAGAACGGCTCGCATCTCATCCAATGGGCTTTTCTGGTTTGCCATCATACCCACCCCATGCGCTGCGTCACAGGGGAAAAGCCATACCTCTCGTTGTCGCGGAAGGGCGACGCCACGCGGCCGGGAGGCGAAGCGGGTAGTTATCGATGCCGCACCTGGCGTACGCTGAAACTCCCTCTTGAACGATATCAGCAGAGACGCGTGCCCATGTTGCCTTGGCTACCTCCCAACCGGGTCGGATTCCCGCCCGTCGAACAAGCGTTACGCGAGCCCGACGGGCTGCTTGCCGCAGGTGGCGAGCTTTCGCCGGACTGGCTGTGCTGCGCCTATCGGCGCGGCATATTTCCATGGTTCGCACCAGGTGAACCCATCCTGTGGTGGAGTCCCGATCCGCGCTTGGTGTTGTTCCCCGACGAGATCCACGTGCGCCGCAGCCTCGCCAAGCGCCTACGCAACGCCGGCTTTACGGTAACCTTCGATCACGCTTTCAGCGCTGTCATCGACGCCTGCGCAACCCCCCGTGAAGACTACGCAGGCACCTGGATCACCCCGGAGATGCGTCATGCCTACTGCCGCTTACATGCCGAAGGCGTTGCCCATTCAGTGGAGGTATGGCGCGATGGCAAGCTGGTCGGTGGGCTCTACGGCATCGGTCTGGGCGGCGTGTTCTTCGGCGAATCGATGTTCAGTCGCGTCGCCGATGCGTCGAAAGTGGCGCTGGTGCATCTTGCCCGGCATCTGGCGGCACACGGCGGTCGGCTGATCGATTGCCAGGTGCATACGCCTCATCTGGCCAGTCTTGGCGCACGCCGCATCGCCCGTTCAACGTTCATCGACTATCTTGACCAGTATGCGGAGGGTCACGGATCACCGATGCTGTGGTCTTCCTCGACGCTCGACCATTTCCCCGTCGAAGAGCCAAAACCAACGTGAGCAGCAACACGCCGTCCCAACTCACGCGAGATCTGCGTTTCTTCCTTACGGTTCCGCATGGATGCAGCTATCTACCGGACCGCGAGGCGACCACGCTATTTCTGGACCCTCAGGAACAGCCCGGTCAAGGCGTCTACGACGCGCTGTCGTTGCTAGGCTTTCGGCGCAGTGGCCGACATCTCTATCGCCCGCACTGCGAGGGGTGCCGGGCTTGCATTTCGGTGCGTATCCCGGTGCAAGACTTCGCGGCTTCTCGCACGCAGCGCAAGCTGATGTCGCGCAATGCCGATCTCGAAACACACATACGACCAGCGGCTTTTCACGAAGAACATTATGCGCTTTACGCACGTTACATTCGCACCCGCCACGCCGACGGCGACATGTTCCCGCCCAGCCACGAACAATACCGTACCTTCCTGACTCTGGATCACCCCTACGCACGCTTGATCGAATTTCGTCTGGAAGGCCAACTGCTTGCCGTCGCGGCGACGGACCTGCTGAGCCATGGCGTGTCGGCCATTTACACCTTCTTCGACCCGGGCTTGGAATTCGAGCGCCGCTCTCTCGGCACCTATTCGATTCTCCATCAGATCGAGCTGGCTCGCGGACTCGGGCTGCCCCACGTCTACCTCGGCTACTGGATTCGTCAGTGTCGCAAGATGCGCTACAAACAGGATTTTCAGCCTCTAGAATACCTCGATGGCCGATATTGGAGGCGTCGAATCCCTCTAGCCGCTACCCCCTTGTCATGACGATAACGCAACATCATGCACATGATTTTTGCCTTAACCCTCGGCATGCGGCAGAATATCGGGCTATCTTCAAAACCGATGCTTGCCACGGTCGGTAATTAGCGCTGGCAACGGCAACGCAAACCGTGGCGCACTTTCGAAGAAGCTTTCAACGCAATACGAGGAAATGCCTAATATGGCACGTGAAGACCATATTGAAATGGAAGGTGTCGTGGTCGATACCCTTCCCAACACCATGTTCAGAGTCGAACTGGAAAACGGACACGTCGTGACGGCCCACATCTCCGGCAAGATGCGCAAGAACTACATCCGCATTCTGACCGGCGACAAGGTCAAGGTCGAGCTGACTCCGTACGATCTTTCCAAGGGTCGCATCGTCTACCGCGCCCGCTGAGCGACCACCACGGCGCACTCGCGCTGCGCTATTGGCTTGCTACTGCGCCCACGAAAACGCCCCGTCATGACGACAGGGCGTGAAGCGTGCGGCGTTATGGGCGTGAGTTGAGCAGCCGCTCAGACCACGGCCGCCTCCGTCTCCAGGTGTAGCTCGCCTTCCTCGAGGGTGACGTATACGACGCCACCATGCTCGGCAAGGTCACCGAACAGAATCATCTCGGCAAGCGGCTTCTTGAGCTTCTCCTGGATGACACGCGCCATCGGACGCGCCCCCATTTCCGGATCGTAGCCCTCCTCGGCAAGCCAGGCTCGCGCCGATTCGTCGACATCCAACTGAACGCGTTTCTCGTCGAGTTGCGCCTGTAGTTCGACCAGGAACTTGTCGACCACGTTGCGCACCACCGAGGGTGCCAGGCCTTGGAATTGGATGATGCCATCCAGGCGATTGCGGAATTCAGGCGAGAAGGTATTGCGCAGCACCTCCATGGCATCCGAAGAGTGATCCTGAGTCTGGAAGCCGATGGAGCGACGCGCAATCTGCTCGGCCCCGGCATTCGAGGTCATGATCACGATCACATGGCGGAAATCGGCCTCACGACCGTTGTTGTCCGTCAGACGGCCATGATCCATGACCTGCAGCAGCAGGTTGAAGACCTCGGGATGCGCCTTTTCGATCTCGTCGAGCAACAGCACGCAATGTGGCTGTTTGGTGATCGCCTCGGTCAGCAAGCCGCCTTGGTCGTATCCCACATAGCCAGGCGGTGCGCCGATCAGACGCGACACCGTGTGGCGCTCCATGTACTCGGACATGTCGAAGCGCACCAGCTCGATACCCATCAATTGCGACAGCTGGCGCGCCACCTCAGTCTTGCCGACCCCGGTCGGCCCCGAGAACAGGAAGCTGCCGACTGGCTTGTCGGGCGATTTCAGGCCCGCACGCGATAGCTTGATCGCTGCCGAGAGGCTGGTAATGGCTTCATCCTGGCCAAATACCAGCATCTTGAGATCGCGCTCTAGGTTCGACAGCAGCGTGCGGTCCGAGCTGGAAACGCTCTTCGGCGGAATCCGCGCAATGGACGCGACCACTGCCTCGACCTGATCGACATCAATGGTCGAGACGCGCATTTCCGGCGGCAACAACCGCTGATGCGCCCCCGCCTCGTCGATCACATCAATGGCTTTATCCGGCAGGAAACGCTCGTTGATATAACGATCCGCCAGACGTACCGCGCTGTCCAGCGCGCCATCGGTGTACTTGAGCGCGTGATGCTCCTCAAAGCGCCCACGCAGCCCTTGGAGGATGCGGATGGTGTCGTCAACCGTCGGCTCGGGCACGTCGACTTTCTGGAAACGCCGCGCCAGGGCACGATCCTTTTCGAAGATGCCACGATATTCCTGAAAGGTTGTCGAGCCGATACAGCGCAGCTCACCCGAGGACAGCAGCGGCTTGAGCAGGTTGGAAGCATCCATGACGCCGCCCGATGCTGCGCCGGCACCGATCACGGTATGGATCTCGTCAATGAACAAGATCGAGTTAGGCTGTTTGCGCAACTCAGCCAACAGCCCCTTGAGCCGCTTCTCGAAGTCACCCCGATACTTGGTACCGGCCAGCAAGGTACCCATGTCCAGCGAGTAGACGACACCATCGCTGATCACATCGGGAACATCTTCCTCGACGATTCGCTTGGCCAGACCTTCAGCGATGGCGGTCTTGCCGACACCTGCCTCGCCCACCAGCAACGGATTGTTCTTGCGCCGCCGCGCGAGGATCTGAATCACGCGCTCCAGCTCACGGTCGCGACCGATCAACGGATCGATCTTGCCCAGGCGCGCTTGTTCGTTGAGGTTGGTGGCATAGCCCGTCAACGGATGAGTGCTACCCTCCGACACACCCTCTTCGGCATCTTCACTTTCATGCGAGGAGGGAGACTGACCATGTCCGGCAACCTTGGAAATGCCATGCGCGATATAATTCACTGCATCGACGCGCGCAACATTCTGTTGCTTGAGGAAGTAGACAGCCTGGCTTTCCTGCTCTGAGAAAATCGCGACCAGGACGTTGGCCCCCGTGACTTCCGATTTCCCCGAGGATTGCACATGGAAGACGGCGCGCTGTAACACACGCTGGAAGCCCAGCGTAGGCTGCGTCTCACGATCTTCCTGATCGTTGGGGATCAAGGGGGTGGTTGAATTGATGAAATCCTGTAGATCGGCGCGCAGCTTTTCAAGGTTGGCGCCGCAGGCTCGCAACACATCGGCTGCGGAGGCATTGTCCAACAACGCCAGCAGCAGATGTTCCACGGTCATGAACTCATGGCGCTTGGAGCGCGCCACGGTGAAGGCCGTGTTCAGGGTGAGTTCAAGTTCTTTGCTCAACATGGCAATCCCCTCTTGGCCGCCTATGGCGTCTGTCGGCACTTTCACAATCGGGCACAAACAGAGGTTATGCAAGTGCTACCTTGGACCACGATTTAACGCAGTAGTGCCGTCTCAGTCCGCCTCGTCGATATCGCACAGTAACGGATGCTGGCATTCGCGTGCGTACTCGTTGACTTGGTGACATTTGGTTTCCGCGATATCACGGGTGAAGATGCCACAGGTCGCCTTGCCATGGGTATGCACGACAAGCATGATCTGCACGGCTTTCTCCCGCTCCAACGCAAAGAAGGTTTGCAACACCTCGACGACGAACTCCATGGGAGTGAAGTCATCGTTGTGCAGCACGACCTTGTACATCGGCGGCTTGGCCAGCTCCGGGTCCGCCGACTGGACCGATACATCGCCCTCCGGGTCTTCTTGGGGATCCTCGCCAGGCGGTCGCGTCATGCCAAGGATGACCGCCGCGTCAGGCGCTCGAGATACGAATGGGCTTTCTGATTCAAACATAGATGGAAATGTCCGTGAGTGCGCGCCGGACAGGCAAGACGAAGCGCGCCAAGGCCAACACCGCCGCCTATCTCCGGTTTCTTCAATGTGCGGCCGGCTGGGCATGGATGCAAGGTAGGCGCCATGAAAAAGCCTGCTCCTGACAAAAGCAAGTATGGCATCGCGCCCCGAGTGCGGAGTAGGCTTTACCCTAGCCGTTGCTTGTCGAAAGGTCCGAGACCGCCCATGAGTTCGCTTTACCTGCTGCATAAACCCTATCAAATGCTCTCGCAGTTTACCGATACGCAAGGCAGGGCAACGCTCGCCAACGTCATCGACGTCCCCGAGGTATACCCTGCCGGACGTCTCGATTACGACTCGGAGGGCCTGCTTCTGCTGACCGACGACGGTGCCCTGGCCCACCGCATCAGTCATCCGCGCCACAAGCAGCCCAAAACCTACTGGGTGCAGGTCGAAGGTGCTCCCGGGGAAACGGCCCTAAATGCGCTGCGCAGCGGCGTCACACTGAAAGATGGCCCGACGCGACCCGCCCAGGTGCGGCGCCTCGAGGCGCCCGATATCGCGCCACGCCAGCCGCCGATACGCCAACGCGAGGCCATTCCCACCGCCTGGCTTGAGATCGTCCTCGGCGAAGGCCGAAACCGGCAGGTACGCCGCATGACGGCACATGTCGGCCACCCCACGCTGCGCCTGATCCGCGTCGCCATCGGCCCCTGGCGCCTCGACGATATGGCGCCTGGCGCCTGGCGCAAGGAGACACTGCATGCTCCGCGCAGCAAGGCCTCTACACCAGCCAAGCGCCACCGGAGCCGTCGATGAGCCGCTGGACGCCCCACGTCACTGTTGCCAGCGTCGTCGAACGCGCCGGCCGTTATCTACTCGTCGAGGAGGACAAGGGCGGCCCGTTCAGCCTCTTCAACCAGCCCGCCGGCCATCTCGAACCCGGCGAGCGCCTGACCCAGGCCGCCGAACGCGAAACTCGCGAGGAAGCCGCCTGGCACATCACGTTGACCGGCTACCTGGGGCTTTATGTGTATACCGCCCCTGATGAATTGACGTTTCACAGTCACGCCTTCGTGGGCATTCCCCTGGCGCATCTGGGCAATGAGCTGGACAGTAGCATCATCGCCGCGCATTGGCTCACACTCGACGAAATCGAGGCGCTGGAGCACGCGCATCGCCTGCGCAGCCCACTGGTGCTCAAGCGCATACGTGACGCCATCGCCGGACGCCAGTTTTCGCTCGATGTGATTCACGAGCGCTGATGGCTCAAGCTCGAAGCACGAAGCCGGTTTCAGGTATAATATCGTCCCGAACATCAATCCATCCTCAACCCATTCGAGAGTGACCATGTCTCACGCCACGGAATCCTCCACCGCGGGGGCCGCTACCGCGTGCAAAGTCATCGTCGGCATGTCGGGCGGTGTCGATTCGTCCGTGACCGCCCTCGTCCTGCTGGAGCAGGGCTACGAGGTCGAAGGCCTGTTCATGAAGAACTGGGACGAGGACGATGGCACCGAGTACTGCACCGCCAAGGACGATCTTGCCGATGCCCAGGCCGTGTGCGACAAGCTCGGCATGCGGCTGCATACCGCGAACTTCGCCGCCGAGTACTGGGATAACGTCTTCGAACATTTCCTCGCTGAGTACAAGGCCGGCCGGACGCCCAATCCGGATATCCTTTGCAACCGCGAGATCAAGTTCAAGGTTTTCCTCGAATACGCCGAAATGCTCGGTGCCGAACGCATCGCTACCGGACATTACGTGCGCAACGGCGAGCGTGACGGTCGCGTGCGCCTGCTCAAGGGCCTGGATGCCAACAAGGACCAGAGCTACTTCCTGCACGCCGTGCCGGAAGACGCCATCGCGCGTACGCTCTTCCCGGTCGGAGAAATGGAGAAAAGCGAGGTCCGCGCCATCGCTGAGCGTCATGGCCTGGCCACCGCACGCAAGAAGGATTCCACCGGCATCTGCTTCATCGGCGAGCGGCGCTTCAGCGACTTCCTGAAGCAGTACCTGCCCGCACAGCCCGGCACGATCGAAACGCCCGAGGGCGAGGTCATCGGCGAGCACATGGGACTGATGTATTACACTCTCGGCCAGCGCCAGGGCCTGGGCATCGGTGGCCTGCCCAACCATCCCGACGCGCCCTGGTACGTGGCTGCCAAGGAGCTAGAACGCAATGTCCTGGTCGCCGTGCAGGGCAAACACCATTCGCTTTTGTACACCGACAGCCTGGGCACCGAGCCCATGGAGTGGGTCGCCGGTCAACCGCCGGCACCGGAAGCACGCCTCCAGGCCAAGACCCGCTATCGCCAGCAGGACGTCGCCTGTCAGGTTCGCGTGCTCGAGGACGGCGGTGTCGAAGCATTCTTCGACGATCCCCAGCGCGCGGTCACGCCGGGCCAGTCGCTGGTGCTCTACGAGGATGATATCTGCCTGGGCGGCGGCGTCATTCGCGAGACATGGAACCGACACGCGCGCCAAGGAGACAACGCCGCATGACGCCCACCCCGATCCAAAGCGCACCACAAAGCGCCGTCGCCCGCCAGGCGCTGGCCCTGGCAGGCGTCTTCCAGGCCGCCGCGGTGGTCGACGAGATGGCCCGTACCGGACAGTGCGACGAACGCGCCTGGAACACACTGATTCATGCCACGCTGGAGACCAACCCGGAAAACTTCGCGGCCATCTACGGCGGCCACCACAACAATCTGCGTCTGGGCATTGATACCCTCAGCGCGGTGATGGACCGCCAGCGCAACGATCCCGCCGTGATGCGCTACGGCTTCTCGCTGGTGCTACTGATGCAGAAGCTGCGCAAGAACGATGCCATGCTGGCCTCGCTGGGAGAGCGCCTGGGGCGCGTTCAGGGCCAAGCCAAGCATTTCGGCGAGACGCACGAAAACGTGATTGCCAGCCTAGGTCAGCTCTACCAGGACACGATTTCCACATTTCGTTACCGCATCGTCGTGCAAGGCGACCCCAGCTTGCTGCAAAGCCGGATGATGCCCGAGCGCGTGCGCACCGCCTTGCTGACGGGCGTACGCTTCGCCCTGCTTTGGCACCAGCAAGGCGGCCGCCGCTGGAAGCTGCTGCTTCAGCGTCAGTCCATCAAGAAATCACTCAATGCCCTCGACGACCGCTGACGGTCCTCGCCGCGCGATTCGATCCACGACCCGGAAGACGACATCCATGGAACTTTCCGCTCTCACTGCCCTATCCCCCGTCGATGGTCGCTATGGTGCCAAGGCTGCAGCCCTGCGCGAGCATTTCAGCGAGTACGGCTTGATTCGTGCCCGCGTGACCGTCGAAGTCCGCTGGTTGGAGCGCCTCGCCGCGCACCCACAGATTGCCGAGGTGCCCCCGCTATCGGCACAGGCCACGGCCTTTCTCGGCCAACTGGTAAGTGAGTTCTCGGTCGCCGACGCCGAGCGCATCAAGGAGGTCGAGCGCACCACCAATCATGACGTCAAGGCGGTGGAGTACTTCCTGAAGGAACAGGTCGCCGACTTCCCGGAACTGCATGCGATCACCGAGTTCATCCATTTCGCCTGCACCAGCGAGGACATCAACAACCTGTCCCACGGCGTGATGCTTCGCGGTGGCCTCGACACCTTGTTGCCCACGCTGCGCGAGATCGTTACCGCCGTCGAACGTCTGGCTCATGAGCACGCTGAGCAGCCCATGCTCTCGCGCACCCATGGCCAGACCGCCAGCCCCACCACCCTGGGCAAAGAAATGGCTAACGTGGCATATCGTCTGCGTCGCCAGCTCAAGCAGATCGAAACCACCGAGATCCTTGGCAAGATCAACGGTGCGGTAGGCAACTACAATGCTCACTTCACCACCTATCCAGAAATCGACTGGGCAGCCAACGCCCGCACCTTCGTCGAAGGGCTGGGGCTGAGTTTCAACCCCTACACCACGCAGATCGAACCGCACGACTACATCGCCGAGCTGTTCGACGCCATCGCACGTTTCAACACCATCTTGATCGACTTCGACCGCGACGTCTGGGGCTATATCTCGCTGGGTTACTTCAAGCAGAAGACCGTCGAAGGCGAGATCGGATCCTCGACCATGCCGCACAAGGTCAACCCTATCGATTTCGAGAACTCCGAGGGTAATCTCGGGCTCTCCAACGCCCTGCTCAGCCATCTCGCCGAGAAGCTACCGATTTCACGCTGGCAGCGCGACCTGACCGATTCCACGGTACTGCGCAATCTCGGCGTGGGGCTAGCGTACGCGCTGATCGCCTATCAGGCCACGCTCAAGGGCGTCGGCAAGCTGGAAGCCAATCCGGCCCGCCTCGACGAGGACCTCGACCAGAACTGGGAAGTCCTCGCCGAGCCGATCCAGACAGTGATGCGCCGCTACGGGATCGAAAAGCCCTATGAAAAGCTCAAGACTCTGACGCGCGGCAAGCGGGTCGACCAAGCAGGATTCGCAGCCTTCATTGATTCTCTGGAACTGCCCGACGACGTCAAGACCGAACTCAAGACGCTGACGCCGGCTGCCTACATCGGCAATGCCGCCGAACAAGCGCGCGCGCTGTAAGCTGGAAGAGTTCGCACCATCAAGGTGAGCAGCGCTGGGGACAGGCCGTAGAGGGGTTTTTTTGCCATGGATGGCAAAAGTAGCGTACAGGGATGTATTGACAGCGCCCCCTCGCAGGCCTGTCGCCAGAACAACCGCGACTCGAAGCCACCACGGCTTTAGTATTCCAAGAGATAGTGCCCATGTCTTCCCATACTCCTTTATCGATACTCGGCGGTTTAACCGCCGCTGAGTTCCTGCGTGACTACTGGCAAAAAAAACCGCTACTGATTCGTGGCGCCTTCGCCGACTTCGAATCGCCGCTTACGCCGGAGGAACTCGCCGGCCTGGCCTGTGAAGACGGCATCGAAGCGCGCCTGGTCGAGGTGCACGGCCCCGACAAGCCATGGCAGGTCAGCCAGGGCCCCTTCGATGACGCCACCTTCGCGCGCCTGCCCGACCGAGAATGGTCTCTGCTGGTTCAGGCCGTCGATCATTACGTGCCCGACGTCGCCGCCTTGCTCGAGGCCTTCGATTTCCTGCCGCGCTGGCGCCTCGACGACGTCATGGTCAGCTACGCGCCGCCCGAGGGCAGTGTCGGCCCCCACGTCGACAGCTACGATGTCTTCCTGCTTCAGGGAAGCGGCCAGCGCCGCTGGCAACTCGGCGGCGAGCAGCCCGACGATGCCCCCATCGTCTCGGGCCTCGACCTGCGCATGCTCGAACGCTTCGAGGTCACCCCCGGTGAGGACTGGGTGCTCGAGCCCGGCGACATGCTGTATCTGCCACCGCGCATCGCCCATCACGGCGTCAGCCAGAGCACCGACTGCATGACCTATTCGATCGGCTTTCGCGCACCGTCCACTGACGAGATCATCACCTCGTTCGCCGACTATCTCGGTGAAATGCAGTCCGAGACCTCACGTTACACCGACCCTGATCTGGGCCCCATCGAACACGCCGGCCGTCTCGATGACGATGCCATCAAGCGCGTGCGCACGTTGATGCTGTCGGTGATCGACGATCCGGCGCAGATGACGCAATGGTTCGGACGCGTCATGACCCAGCCCAAGTATGCCGATCAGCTCGCGCCCCTCGAGGCGCCAACCGATAGCGATGCCATCGCCGCGGCATTATCGCAGGGACACTACCTGGAACGCGCGCTGGGCTCGCGCTTCGCATTTCACGAGGAGAACGGCCACGCCACGCTGTTTACGGATGGCGACGGCCATGCCTGTCCGCCAGGGCTCGCGCGCCTGCTAGCCGATACCACGCCACTGCATGCCGCCACGCTGGCCTCCCACCTGGACGATCAGGCTCTGATGCTGCTTGCCGAGCTGGTCAGTCATGGCAGCCTCCAATGGCAAGACGAGACGCAGGAAGACGACGATGCGTGAACGGCATGTCACCAGCGGTGACTGGGTGACGCTGGGCGCAGCGTGCAGCGCGATTCGCAAGGCCGTCTTCATCGAGGAGCAGAAAGTCCCCCAGGCGGAAGAATGGGATGGCCGCGACCCACAAGGTCTGCATTTTTTGCTGCATGTAGATGACCGCGCCATGGGCACGGCGCGTCTATTGCCGGACGGCCATATCGGGCGTGTGGCGATTCTCGAGGAAGCCCGCGGCCAGGGACTAGGCCTGCATCTGATGGAAGCGACGCTGGTGGCGGCCCACGAAGCCGGCCACCACGCTGTGCATCTGGATGCACAGACCTACGCGATCCCCTTCTACGAACGCCTGGGCTTTACCGCGCATGGCGACGAGTTCCTCGATGCCAATATCCCTCACTACCATATGAGCCTGCATTTTCAATAAAAGAGTCTATTGCCGGACTCATGACCCGACGTCCACAAATACGAAGGGCGCCCATGCGGCGCCCTTCGTCTTGCTTTTAGATGCGTGTAATTGAAAGACCTACAGTTTCAATACCTACAGTTACAAGGCGTGCGGTTCAACGCTGTTCGCGCAGGATGCCCAGCATCCGCTTGAGCGGCTCCGCCGCTCCCCACAACAGCTGATCGCCCACCGAAAAGGCGGAGAGGTATTCGCCGCCCATGGCCAGCTTGCGCAAGCGCCCAACCGGTACATCCAGCGTGCCGGTCGCGGCCGCCGGTGTCAGGCTTTGCAGGGTGGCATCCTTATCGTTGGGAATCACCTTCGCCCACTGGTTGTGCTTGGCCAGACGGTCTTCGATCTCGTCGAGCGGTACGTCCTGCTTGAGCTTGATGGTGAACGCCTGGCTATGCGAGCGCATCGCACCGATCCGTACGCACAAGCCATCGATGGGAATCGGTGAATCGCCGGTGGCGAGAATCTTGTTGCTCTCGGCACCGCCTTTCCATTCTTCCTTGCTCTGACCGTTGTCCATCGCCTTGTCGATCCACGGCAACAGGCTTCCGGCCAGCGGCTCGCCGAACTGATCGGTGGGGAAATCACCGCCGCGCATGGCCTGCGTCACCTGACGGTCGATATCCAGGATCGCACTGCCCGGATCCGCCAGCGACGACGCCGCAGCACCATGCAGGGCACCCATCTGAGAAAGCAGTTCACGCATGTGCTTGGCGCCCGAGCCTGACGCGGCCTGGTAGGTCATGGAGGTCATCCACTCCACCATATTGGCCTCGAACAAGCCACCCAAGCCCAGTAGCATCAGGCTGACGGTGCAATTGCCGCCCACGAACGTCTTGCCGCCATTGGCGAGACTGCGTTCGATGACGTGACGGTTGACCGGATCGAGCACGATCGTCGCCTCGTCCGCCATACGCAGCGCGCTGGCGGCGTCGATCCAGTAGCCCTGCCAGCCCGCTTCACGCAGGGGCTGGTAGACCTTCTCGGTGTAATCGCCACCCTGTGTGGTCACGATCACATCGAGCGTCTTGAGCGTTTCCAGATCATGCGCATCCTTCAGGGGCGGTACCTCGCCCCCGATATCGGGGCCCGGCTGACCTACCTGGGAAGTGGTGAAGAACACCGGTTCGAGGCCGGCGAAATCGCCATCCTCGCGCATGCGTTGCATGAGGACGGACCCCACCATTCCCCGCCAACCGACAAAACCGACTCTAAGCATGTGTCGTCCTCCTGCAATCTACGAATGGGCGTATGGCCATGATACGTGAGCCGCGCTCACTGCGCCTGAAATGCCGCCAACACGGCATCGCCCATCGCCTGGGTCGACACGGGCGTCGTGTCCTCAAAGGCGATATCGGCGGTACGCAGTCCCTGATCGAGCACCGAGCCCACGGCGCGTTCGATGCGCTCGGCCAGCGCCGGTGCCTCGAGGGAATAACGCAGCATCATGGCCACGGACAAGATCGTCGCCAACGGATTGGCGATGCCTTGCCCGGCAATATCCGGCGCACTGCCATGGCAGGGTTCGTACATGCCCTGCCGTTGTTCGTTGAGCGATGCCGAGGGCAACATCCCGATCGAGCCCGTCAGCATCGCCGCCGCATCGGAGAGGATATCACCGAACATGTTGCCGGTAACGATAACGTCGAACTGCTTGGGCGCGCGCACCAGTTGCATGGCGGCGTTGTCGACGTACATATGCGACAGCTCGACGTCGGGATACTCCGGCGCCAGCCGCTCCATGACTTCGCGCCACAAAATGGTGACCTCGAGCACGTTGGCCTTGTCCACCGAACAGAGTTTACCGCCCCGCGCACGCGCCATCTCGAAGGCCACCCGCCCGATGCGTTCGATCTCGTGCTCGGCATAGACATAGGTATTAAAGCCGACCTTTTCGCCATCGCGCTCTTCGATGCCACGCGGCTGGCCGAAGTAGATACCGCCGGTCAATTCGCGCACGATCATGATATCCAGCCCGGCGACGATCTCGGGCTTGAGGCTCGAGGCCGAGGCCAGTTGCGGATAGAGCAGGGCCGGACGCAGGTTACCGAACAGGTTGAAATTCTTGCGCAAACCCAGCAAGCCTTTCTCGGGCCGCTTGGCCAGATCCTCGATCTTGTCCCAGTTCGGGCCACCCACGGCGCCCAGCAACACGGCATCGGCCGCCTTGGCGCTCGCCAGTGTCTCATCGGGCAGCGGCACGCCATGGGCGTCGATCCCCGCCCCACCGACCAGACCTTCCTCGATGCTGGTCTCCAGGCCCGCCTCGCGGCACGCGTTGAGGATCTTGACCGCCTCGCGGGTAATTTCCGGGCCGATACCGTCGCCCGGTAGAACGAGAATCTTGCGACTCATGGCGTACTCTCTCACTACTCGACACATCATCGTGGATGACGTGAGTGATGGTTCGTGGGTGGTCGGCGCCACGACGCCGACCACGAGAAGGTGGGCATTCCCTGCCATCCCGACTCATTGAGCCGGGCTTCCCTATTGGTTGTGTCCAGCGTTGTTGTTATTCAAAGGGTGCCGGCGTCATCCGGCCTGGCGGAACAGCCATGGCCGCGCCTGACGATGGCGCTGCTCGAAATCCGCAATGGCATCGCCATCCTTGAGCGTCAGGCCGATATCGTCCAGCCCTTCGAGCAGGCATTGCTTGCGAAACGAATCGACCTCGAAGGTAAGCGTCTCGCCATGCGGCGTGATGACCTGCTGGCTCTCCAGATCGACATCCAAGCGATAGCCCTCCTCGGCCTCGGCTTCCTGGAACAGGCGATCCACCGTGGCTTCATCGAAGGTGATCAGCAACAAGCCATTCTTGAAGGCGTTGTTATAGAAGATATCGGCAAAGCTCGGCGCAATGATCACGCGAAAGCCGAAATCCTCGAGTGCCCAGGGCGCATGCTCGCGCGAACTACCGCAGCCGAAGTTACGGCGCGCCAGCAACACGCTGGCGCCCTGATAGCGCGACTGGTTGAGCACGAAATTCGGATTGAGCGGCCGGTTCGCGACATCCTGCCCCGGATAGCCTTCATCCAGATAGCGCAGCTCGTCGAACAGATTGGGGCCGAAGCCGGTACGCTTGATCGACTTCAGAAACTGCTTGGGAATGATCAGGTCCGTGTCCACGTTGGCGCGATCCATGGGCGCCACGAGGCCCTGATGACGGTCGAACTGTCGCATGCTCACGCCTCCTGTACTTGGCTATCGTCGTTGGCGGCGCGCCCGGCACCGAAGTCGCGTACATCGACGAAGTGACCGGCGATGGCCGCCGCCGCCGCCATGGCGGGGCTCACCAGGTGCGTGCGGCCACCATAGCCCTGGCGCCCCTCGAAGTTGCGATTCGAGGTCGAAGCGCAATGCTCACCGGTCCCCAGCTTGTCGGCGTTCATCGCCAGGCACATGGAGCAGCCCGGCTCGCGCCATTCGAAGCCCGCCTCGAGGAAGATCTTGTCCAGTCCTTCCTCTTCGGCCTGGCGCTTGACCAACCCGGAGCCAGGCACGACCATCGCCAGTTGGATGGTATCCGCCACCTTGCGGCCCTTGGCGACCCTGGACGCCTCGCGCAGATCCTCGATGCGCGAGTTGGTGCACGAGCCGATGAAGACCTTGTCGAGCTGGATATCGGTGATCTGCTGCCCCGCCTGGAGCCCCATGTACTCGAGCGCGCGCGAAACGCCCTGCTGCACGGTCTCATCGCCGGCAGCGGCCGGATCCGGTACCTGTGCACCGACGCCCGCGACCATTTCCGGGCTAGTGCCCCAGGTGACCTGCGGTTCTATCGCGGCGGCGTCGAGCTCGACGACCTTGTCGAAAGCCGCATCGGCGTCAGAGACCAGCTCGCGCCAGTCGGCGACCGCCGCGTCCCAGTATTCTTCACTGGGGGCGAAGGGCCGCTGACGCAGGTATTCGATGGTGGTGTCATCGACCGCCACCAACCCCACACGCGCGCCGGCCTCGATAGCCATGTTGCAGATGGTCATGCGGCCTTCCATGGACAGCTCGCGAATCGCGCTGCCGGCAAACTCGATGGCATAACCGGTGCCGCCGGCGGTGCCGATCTTGCCGATCACCGCCAGCACGATATCCTTCGCCGTCACGCCAAGACCCAGTTCACCCTCGACGCGCACCTGCAGGTTCTTCATCTTATGCTGGATCAGACATTGAGTCGCCAGCACATGCTCGACCTCGGATGTACCGATGCCGTGCGCCAAGGCCCCGAAGGCGCCGTGCGTGGCGGTATGAGAATCGCCGCAGACGACCGTCATGCCGGGCTGAGTGGCACCTTGTTCCGGTCCCACCACATGCACGATGCCCTGGCGCGCGTCGTTGATGCGGAATTCCTCGATGCCGAAGCTGGTGCAATTGTCGTCCAGCGTCTCGACCTGAATGCGCGAGACCGGATCGACGATACCCGCATTGCCCTCGGCACGCTCCTTGAGCGTGGTCGGCACGTTATGGTCCGGCGTGGCGAGGTTGGTATCCAATCGCCATGGTTTGCGCCCGGCAAGACGCAGCCCCTCGAAGGCCTGCGGCGAGGTCACCTCGTGCAGCAGGTGACGGTCGATATAGATCAACGCCGTGCCATCGTCGCGTTCCTTTACCAGGTGCCGCGACCAAAGCTTGTCGTAAAGAGTCTGGCCTGCCATGGAATCTCCTCCACTCGTGCCTCCCCGACAGGGAAGGTTGGGCGATGACGCTCTATGTCGTCTTGAAACACGTCGCCTTGCTAAATGTCGCCTTGCTAAGCACCGCGATAACCGGCGCAACCTCTGATATTCCCGAGACTAAGGGGGCTTATGGATAAAAGCAATTCATGTTATTTATGCTTTGCATTCCGTAATAGAATACAGAGCCACTAGAGCGCATTCATGGACACACAAAGCCTGCAAGCCTTCCTCGCCGTGGCTGACAATGGCTCGTTCTCGCTCGCCGCAGAGCAGCTTCACTTGACCCAACCTGCGGTCAGCAAACGTATCGCAGGGCTCGAAAATCAAGTCGACGCGCCGTTATTCGACCGACTCAATCGTCGCGTGACGCTCACCGAAGCTGGTCGCACGCTACTGCCCCGCGCCCGCGAGATCCTGGTGATGTTCGACGACAGCCGTCGCGCGCTTTCCAACCTCGCTGGCGACGTCAGCGGCAGCCTGACCATGGCGACCAGTCACCATGTCGGCCTACATCGTCTGCCACCGCTGCTCAAGGCTTACACTCAAGCGCATCCCGAGGTGCGCATGGACATGCGCTTTCTGGATTCCGAGCAGGCCTATCAGGGGGTTCTGGATGGCGAACTGGAACTCGCCGTGGTCACGCTGGCGCCGGTGCCCGACCCGGCACTGACGGTGGTGCCGGTGTGGATCGACCAGTTGCGTTTCGTGTGCGGGCGTGAGCATGCCCTCGCCGGTCGCGAGGAACTCGCCTTGTCGGCGCTGTCCGATTACGACGCCGTGCTGCCGGGGCATTTGACCTTCACGCGCGGCATCGTGGTGGATACCTTCGCCCGCGACGGACTCAAGGTAAACGTCTCGCTGTCCACCAACTACCTCGAGACGCTCAAGATGATGGTGGCCATCGGGCTCGGCTGGAGCGTATTGCCCGACACCATGATCGACGACGAGATCGAGGTACTACCCATCGATCATCGTCCCATTCAGCGCCCGCTGGGTTACCTGTTCCACAAGAGCCGCACCCTCTCCAATGCCGCCAGGGCCATGCTAGAGATGCTGGATGATGCCCGGGATCACCGTGCCATGGACTGGCCGTCGTGATCCGGATGTCGTTAAAGGTCAACACTAATCAGTAGACAGCCAGGGTCTTCGCCTTTTTTCGTCACCTTAATTTGATCGATAGCGACACAAAAACGTCGCTTACTATCAAATCGACGGATACGTCATGTCAGAAAACATCATGTAGCCCTCTCGGTACCGCCTTAGCCTTGTGCCAGACCAACGACACAAACCGCTTGCATGAGGCAGGACATGACCAATACCACTCCCCACGCGTGGGCGGAGCAGTCTACGGAAAAGGCGCTGACGCTTCCTTCACGCTACTTCTTCGATCCGCAACTCTTCGCCGCCGAACGCGACCGCATTTTCATGGGCGCCTGGCACTTCGCCTGTCATGTCAATGAGGTAGCCGAACCCGGTGCTTTCGTGGTGCGCGAGATCTTCGATCAGAGCGTGATCGTGATACGTGACCGCCAAGGCGACTTGCATGCGTTTCATAATGTCTGCCAGCACCGTGGCACCCGTCTGCTCGACGAGACGCGCGGCGTTCAGAAAGGTGTCATTCGTTGTGCCTACCACTCCTGGTGCTACGGGCTGGATGGCAGCCTGCGCGCCGCACCGCGCAGTGACCGGATTGCGGCCTTCAACGTCGATGATTACCACATCCCGCCGGTACGTCTGGAAGTCTTCGCCGGGTGCGTCTACTTCAACTTCGATCCCGACGCGACCGACATGCAGACGCTCTTCCCTGGCGCCGAGACCGCCATTCATGAGGCCATTCCGGACCTGGATGACATGCAACTGATCCAGGAAGACGACGTCATCATCCCCGCCAACTGGAAAGTGATCATGGATAACTCCATCGAGGGCTATCACTTCCAGCTTTCCGGGCCCCATCACGTCGACCTGGCCGCCTTGATCGACTTCGATGGCTACCGCCTGACCCATCATGACAACTGGTGGACCTATGGCGCACCGCCCAATGCCAGCGCCAAGGAAGCCTACGGCGTGCCATTGGATCGTCCGGCCGGCAACGGCGACGGCTTTTTCAACATCGGCATCTGGCCGCATAACACCTTCTACCAGTTTCCGTTCTCACAGTGCATGGGCACGTTCATGATCATCCCGCTGGATGCCGAGCGTTCGATTCTGCGCTTCGGATATTACACCCCCCACGACACGCTGCCGGAAGTGACAAAGGCCAGCATGCGCTGGATGAACGAAGAGCTCGGCCCCGAAGACATCGAGCTCAACATCAGCGTGCAGAAAGGCCTCCACTCGCTGGGCTACGACCAGGGGCGCTATATGATCGACGCCGCGCGCAGCAATGAAAGCGAGCATCTGGTGCTTCACTTTCATCGCCTGGTATTCCAGGCCTTGCACGGCGACGCCTCCACACTTCAGGAGAGGCCAGCATGACATTCACTGGTCAACGCGTGCTGGTGACCGGCGGCGCCCGTGGCATCGGCGCCGCCACCGCACGACGCTTCCTGGAACAGGGCGCGAACGTCGCCATCGGCGCCCGTCACCAATCGTCCATCGACGCATTTCGCGACTCGCTGATGGATACCGACCTTGCCTCGGCCACGGTGGAAGCCGCCGTCGGCGAGATTGGCACCCAGAGCGAGTGCCAGGCGGTCGTGGAGGCTGCCGTCGAGCGCCTCGGCGGGCTCGACATCCTGGTCAATTGCGCCGGCGTCTTCGAAGAAGTGCCCTTCGAAGCGGTCACTCAGGCGCATTGGGATTCCACCTTCCGCGTCAACGTCGGCGGCACGTTCTTCTGCATCCAGGCGGCGCTACCGCACCTCGAGTCCAGTGACGGCAACGTCGTCAACCTGGGCTCGGATGCCGGACTGATCGGCTTTCCACCGAGCAGCGTCTATTCCGGTGCCAAGGCCGCCGTGGTCAACCTGACCCGCGCCCTGGCCCTGGAGCTGGCCGGTCGCATACGTCTTAACTGCGTATGCCCGGGCAATGTCGAGACCGACATGATCCAACACGCCACCGAGACCAGCGACGACCCACGCGCCTACCGAGACGCGGCCCATCGACGTGCGCCCTTGAAGCGCATGGGGCAACCGCAAGAGATCGCCGATGCCGTGCTTTATCTCGCCTCCCCCCAGGCCGGCTTCACACATGGCGCCATCCTATCCGTGGACGGTGGTGGCGTATGCGGCTTTTGAGCACTTCTCACCGTGCTCTCGCACGCACAACGACAACACCAGACTTAACGAGGATATTCCCATGACCGATACGTTCCCACACCGTCCCAGGAATGGCCGCCTGATGAGCGCTCTCATTGGCGGGGCCTTGGGCGCGTTGCTGCTCACGCCTTTCAGCCTCGCCCAAGCCGAGACCGATGTGGTTCGCTTCGGCACACCCCAATGGCCCGGCGCCACCGTCAAATCAGAAGTGGCACGGCAACTCCTGGACACGCTCGGTTATCGCGCCACCCTGCAAGAAGCCAGCCCATCTATTCTCTTGGAAAGCATGGTCAGTGGTGATCTCGATATCAACATGGCGCTCTGGCGGCCGTCGCAGAGCGACATGCTCGATCCTCGCCTAGAGGCTGGCGAATTGATCGAGGTCGTCAAGAACATCGACGGTGCACGCTTCCAGCTCGCGGTGCCCGAGTACGTGTGGGACGCCGGCGTGCACTCGATGGCCGACCTCGCCGAGCACGCGGAACGCTTCGATCGCACCTTCTATGGTATCGAGCCGGGCAACGTCGGCAACGAATTGATGCACAAGGCCATCACCAACGACACTTACGACTTGGAAGGCTGGCGCGTCGCGGCTTCCAGCGTGACCGGCATGATGTCTCAGGTCGCAAGCGACATTAGCAATGATCAATGGATCGCTTTCCTGGGCTGGGAGCCGCATTGGATGAATGTCGACTTCGACATTCGCTATCTGGAGGATCCCGAGAACCTCTGGGGCGACGCCAGCTCGGTGTCCTCGGTCGTCGCCAGCGACTTCGCCGAACACCATCCCAACGTCATCGCCTTTCTCAAGAACATGGTCGTGCCCATCGCCGTCCAGAACCAATGGGTCTACGCCTACAGCCGTGAGGAGCAACCGCTGGAAACGGTCGCCGCCGACTGGATCCAGTCGCATCCCGAGCGGGTCAACGCCTGGCTCGAAGGCGTCACCACGGCGGATGGCGACACGCGCGCTCAAGACGCCTACCAGGCCTCGCGTTGATCTTTCGACCTTCGCCTCAGGATGCTTGCATGACGACTAACCAAGATTACGATTACATCATCGTCGGGGCAGGCTCGGCCGGCTGCGTACTGGCCGATCGACTCACCGCCGATGGCGAATCCCGCGTATTGTTGCTCGAAGCCGGGCCTCGCGATCGCTCGTGGACCATCGACATGCCCGCCGCCATGGGAGCGGCTATCGACGGCCCGCACTTCAACTGGCATTACTGGTCGGGCCCCGAACCCTATCTCGACGGGCGGCGCATCGCCACGCCGCGTGGGCGCACGCTGGGCGGCTCATCGTCGATCAACGGCATGGTGTACATCCGTGGCCACGCCCGCGATTACGATGCCTGGGAAGAAGCCGGCTGCCACGGCTGGGGCTACCGGCACGTCCTGCCCTACTTTCGCCGTGCCGAAACCCACGAGCTGGGCGCCGATGCCTACCATGGCGAGACAGGGCCTCTGCATGTCAGTGCCGGTCGCCCCGAGGATCCTCTGGCGAAGGCCTTCCTGGCCGCCGGTGAAGAGGCCGGTTATGCCGCCAGCGACGACCTCAACGGCTATCGTCAGGAAGGCTTCGGGCGCGTCGACCGCACGACGCGCGCGGGCAGGCGCTGGAGCACGGCGCGTGGCTACCTGGCGCGCGCCGAAAAGCGCACCAACCTGACGGTCATCACCCAAGCGTTGGCGCAGCGCGTACTCGTCGGCGAGACCGGGGCCGAGGGCATCGAATATCGCCACGCCGACACGCTGCACCGGGCACGCGCCACTCGCGAGGTCATTCTGGCGGGCGGCGCCATCAACAGTCCCCAGTTGCTGATGCTCTCCGGCATCGGCCCCGACGACGAACTGACCCGCTGGGGCATCCCTCGCGTCCACACGCTCGAGGGCGTGGGCCGCCGGCTCAGCGACCATCCGGATACCGTCGTGGCATATCGCTGCCAACAACCGGTATCGCATGCGCCCTGGACCTACGCACCCCGCAAGTGGTGGCTGGGCATGCGCTGGTTTCTCGACCGGCGCGGCCTGGCGGCGAGCAACCAGTTCGATGCCGGCGCCTTCATCCGCTCGCGGGCAGGGGTCGAGCATCCCGACATCCAGTTGACGTTCATGTCACTGGCCATCGCGCCCGGCACCACCGAAAGCCTGCGCGAGCATGCGTTCCAGATACATATCGATTTGATGCGCCCCACGAGCATGGGCCGCTTGCACCTCACGGGTACGGACCCCGCTCAAGCGCCGGAAATCGTCTTCAACTATCTCGCCAGCGAGCGCGACCGCGCCGACATGCGCGCGGCCGTGCGTCGCGTCAGGGAGCTGGTCGAACAGCCGGCATTCGCGGATTTACGGGGCGAAGAAATTTCCCCCGGCGCCGAATGCCAGAGCGATGAGGCGCTGGATGCCTGGGCGCGCGCCACGACGGAAACCGGCTATCACGCCGCCGGCACCTGCAAGATGGGCCCGGCCGAGGACCCGGATGCCGTGGTCGATCACGCGCTTCGCGTGCATGGCATCGCCGGCTTGCGTGTGGTCGATGCCTCGATCATGCCACGCGTGGTCAGCGGCAATACCAATGCACCGACCGTCATGATCGCCGAAAAGGCCAGCGACATGGTCCTCGGCCATGTGCCGCCGGCGCCCTCTGACGCCCCGTTCTGGCTGCATGACGACTGGCAACATCAGCAACGTTGAGGAGGCCATGCCATGACCGCGACGCCATTCGACGTCGTGATCGAGAGCCATCAGCGGCTATCGAGCGCTATCTACCAGATCGAGCTGGTCGCCGCCGATGGTGTCGACCTGCCGCCGGCCCCGGCAGGTGCCCATCTCGAGGTGCACCTCCCCAATGGGCTGATACGTCACTATTCGCTGCTGGACGACGCGCGTCACGGCCGCTATCGCATCGGCGTGCTGCATGATCCGGCATCGCGCGGGGGATCCGCCTTTCTGGCCGAGCAGGCAGGCATCGGCACGCAACTGCGCGTCTCCCCGCCCCAGGATCGCTTCCCCCTCGCCGACGACCGGCAGCACTACCGGCTGATCGGGGGCGGGATCGGCATCACGCCACTCGTCGCCATGGCGCGCCGACTCGTCGAGCGGGGCGATACGGTCGAGGTGCATTATCTGGTACGCCACCGGGACGAGGCGGCGTTCCTCGATGAACTCAGCGCGTTCCTGCCCGCGTCGCGGCTGCATCTGCACGCCTCCGCCATGCAGGGAAGGCTCGCCCCGCGTGTGCTGCTGGGCGACTACGCGCCGGACACCGGCGTTTATGCTTGCGGCCCCGAGAGCCTGCTGGACGCCTTGACCGACGCGGCACAGGCGTGGCCTCCGGGCGCACTGCAAATGGAACGCTTCCGGGGCGCATCGCAGGCGCCGGTAGCGCGTACCACGCCTTGCCGGATCGAACTCGCACGCAGCGACAAGCACTTCACGCTCGCCGAGGACGAAACCCTGCTCGACGGCCTGGCGCGTGCCGGCGCAGCGCCGGACAGCCTGTGCTGCGAAGGCGCCTGCGGTACCTGCGGGATCCCCGTACTCGAAGGCGAGGTCGAGCATCGCGACGTCCTTCAGTCCGATGCCGAAAAAGCCGCCAACGACATCATTTACGTCTGCGTTTCGCGCCCCAGGGGGGAGCGACTGGTGCTCGACCTGTGAGGCCGGCGCGAGCGCTTTCCACGCCCATTCGACAATCGCCAAGGTATGTTTATGTCTTCCTCTCCCATGTCCATCACCCACGCCGACTGGCAACGTCGTGCCGCCGCCCTTTCGCTGGATGGTGCCGCCTACATCGACGGTCACCGCTATGTGACGCGCCAGAATGAATCGCTCGCGTCGATCAATCCCATGACGGGCAAGTCGCTGACAGCGATCGCGGCCTGCAGCCCGGAGGATATCGATGTCGCGGTCGACGCGGCACGCCGAGCGTTCGATACCGGTGACTGGTCACGTGCCGAACCGACGACACGCCGCCGGTGCTTGCAGACGCTTGCCGCCCACGTGCGCGATCATGCCGAGGAACTGGCCCTGCTCGACAGCCTGGAAGTCGGCAAGTGTATCCACGAAGCCCTGGACGACGTCGAGGAAGCGGCCTTGCTATTCGACTGGTTCGGCGAGCTTCAGGACAAATGCTATGACCAGCTTGCCCCTAGCCCGAATCACGTGCAGGCTACGGTCGCTCACGAGCCGCTTGGCGTCGTCGCCGCCGTGGTGCCCTGGAACTTTCCCCTGCATAACGCGTCGGTGAAACTGGCTCCCGCGCTGGCCGCCGGCAATAGCGTGGTGCTCAAGCCCGCCGAGGAATCGTCGCTCTCCGCACTGCGCCTGGCGGAACTCGCGACCCAGGCCGGCCTGCCGCCCGGTGTACTCAATGTCGTGCCGGGATACGGGCATATTGCCGGCGAAGCGCTGGGCCGGCATGCGGATGTCGACGCGCTCGGCTTCACCGGCTCCACCGAGATCGGCAAACGCTTTCTGGTCTACTCGGGCGAATCCAACATGAAACCCGTGTGGCTGGAATGCGGCGGCAAGAGCCCGCATCTGGTGTTCGACGATTGCCCCGACCTGGATGCCGCCGTGGACAACGCCGTGGCCGGTATCTTCACCAACGCTGGCCAGGTCTGCTCGGCGCATTCGCGCCTGTTGTTACAAGACGGTATCGCCGAGCGTTTCCTCGAGGCCTTGCAGGACCGCATCGCGGCGCTCGTGCCGGGGGACCCGCTCGATCCGGCGACGACGCTCGGCCCGCTCGTCAGCCAAGCGCAGTTCGACAAGGTCCGCGACTACCTGGCGGTCGGCAAGCGTGAAGCCACGCTGTTGTGCGGCGGCGAGACGCAGCAGGCGGCAGGCGGCGCTTTGTTCGTCGCCCCCACGGTGTTCATCGATGTCGAGTCGCACCATCGGCTCTTCCAGGAGGAGATTTTCGGCCCGGTGCTCAGCGTGACGCGCTTCAGCAATGAACGCCAGGGCGTGACATTGGCCAATGCCAGCCAGTATGGTTTGGCGGCGTCCCTGTGGACCGCCGACCTGGGACGCGCCCATCGCCTTTGCGATGCTCTACAGGCCGGCACCGTGACGGTCAATGGCGTCGATGCCGTCAGCCCGCAGACGCCCTTCGGCGGCATGAAGCAATCAGGCATCGGCCGCGACTACGCGCTGGCCGGCATGCACAAATACATGGCGCTCAAGACGCGCTGGATCCACTATTGATGGCCTCGGTTTCGCCATCGACACAGGAGCGTTACATGACGACTGCTACCGAGCTTCCCGGTACACCCCGCGAACAACTGGCGTGTGCTTTCCGCTGGCTGGCCCGCCTCGACATGCACGAAGGGGTCGCCAATCATTGCAGCCTGGCCACCCAGGCAGACGGCAAGCGCTTTCTGGTCAACCCCGAGGGGCGTCATTTCGCGGAAATGCGTGCCAGCGACCTCGTCGAGGTGGATGCCAGCGCCGCGCAACGCCCCGAGTCCATCGATCCCACCGCCTGGGCCATTCATGGCGCCATGCATCGTCAGGGCCGTGGTGTGGGATGCGTCATGCATGCCCACTCCCTTTATGCCACCGCCCTGGCTTGCTTGGAGACACCGGAACTGCCTCCGGTGGAACAGAATGCCATGCGCTTCTTCGAACGCGTGCATATCGACGCCGGGTTCGACGGCATGGGCCTCGACGAGGAGGCGGAGCGTCTCGGTGAGTTGGCCGACACGGCACCTATTCTCCTGCTCGGCAATCATGGCGTGGTCGCCACCGGCCGGGACGTCGCCGAAGCCTTCGACCACCTCTACTACTTCGAGCGTGCCTGCCGCTCCTATCTGGTGGCTCGTGCCAGCGGCCTTCCCGTGCGCCCGGTTGCCCCCGAGATCGCTCGCAAGACTGCACAGCAATGGGAAGACTATCTGACACAAGGCTCGGCGCACATGCACCTTGCCGCCTTGATGCGCCTGCTCGACCGCGATGCGCCCGACTATCGTGATTAATACGCAGCGCACAACGCCAGCCCCAGAACGCATCGCGATCCTGTTGATGCCGCAGTTTTCCTTTGCCGGCCTGGGCGCGATGCTGGATCCGTTGTTCATTATCAACTGGCTGGCTCAGGAGCCGCGCTTCAAGTGGCAATTATTGGGCAGCGATGCCACGGTCGCCGCCTCCAACGGCGTACCTCTAAGCGTGGCTACCGAGTGGCCCACGCCGGCCGAGCTGGATAGCGTCTTCGTCCTTGCCAGTTTCGAAACCAAGACATATACCGGCGATAAACGCATCGCCATGTGGCTGCGCCAGTGCGCGGCGGCCGGCGTGGCACTGGGAGGCATCGAGATGGGCAGCGAAGTGCTAGCCGCAGCGGGCGTGTTCGACGACCATCAGGTAGCCGTGCACTGGGATAACCTGGAAGGCTTTCGCGAGCTTTACCCGCGTATCCAGGCCACCCGCGATCTTTATCGCATCGCGGGCCAGCGGTTGAGCTGCGCCGGTGGTACCGCCGTGCTCGACATGATGTTCGCCTGGCTCACCCCGCGCGTGGAATCCCCCTACATGGAAGAGTTGCGCAACCACTTGCTGGAACGCCGCCAGCGTCGCGACGACAGCGAACAATTGTCGGCAGCGCCCGAGCATCACGTCGAGACCTCGGCGCAGTTGCGCAAGGTGATACGTACTATGCGCCGCACCCTTGAAGCCCCGCTTTCGGCGCCGGCGATGGCCGCTCTCGTCGGGCTCTCTCCGCGCCAATTGGAGCGGCGCTTCAAGGCCGAACTCGGTGTCTCGCCGATTCGTTACTATCTGTGGCTGCGCATCAATCGCGCGCATCGACTACTGCAGCAAACCGACCTGAGCGTGGCAGAAGTCGCCAATTGCGCGGGATTCGGTTCACTAGAGCACTTTTCACGGGTCTACCGGCGCTTCTTCGACTGCGCCCCCAGTGACGATCGCCTGCAATCGCGAGACGCACCAGTGGTCCCGGTGCGCCTCTTTCCCGTCAAGCGCTGAGCGGCACCCCGCCGTCGTCACGACAAATCGCTATCTTCCGGGGGCCGTTTGCGCATCGATTCGAAGCAGCCTGCCTAACAAGAGAGCCTCAACGCCACGCCTATCTCAAGCGTGGCGTGTCCACCTCGACATCGGCGTTCTGGCCGCGCTGGCGCAAGAAGTGATCCATCAATGTGAGCGCCATCATCGCCTCGGCGATGGGCGTGGCTCGGATACCTACGCATGGGTCATGGCGTCCCTTGGTGACGACCTCAGCCGGCTCGCCGTGGATATCGATGGAGCGCCCTGGTTGGGTGATGCTGGAAGTCGGTTTAAGCGCCAGGTGCGCGATCAGCGCCTGACCGGAACTGATGCCGCCCAACACACCCCCGGCATGATTGGAGAGAAAACCCTCGGGCGTCATCTCATCGCGATTCTCGCTGCCGCGGCTTGCCACCGCGGCGAAGCCATCGCCGATTTCCACGCCCTTGACAGCGTTGATGCTCATCAAACCATGAGCCAGTTCGGCATCCAGGCGGTCGAAGACCGGCTCGCCAAGCCCCACCGGCACGCCCTCGGCAACGACGGTAATCCGCGCACCGACACTGTCCTGATCGCGGCGCAACTGGTCCATGAAGGCCTCGAGTTCGGGCACCTTATCCGGGTCGGGACAAAAGAACGGGTTGCTATCGACGGCGTCCCACTGTTTGAAGTCGATGCCGATGGGGCCCAATTGGCTCATATAGCCACGTACACGGATACCCTGCGACGCCAAGTACTTGCGCGCGATAGCCCCGGCGGCGACACGCATGGCCGTTTCGCGGGCGCTCGAACGCCCACCGCCGCGATAATCACGAATCCCGTACTTGTGATGATAGGTGTAGTCGGCATGCGCGGGTCGGAACTGATCCTTGATCTTCGAATAGTCCTTGGAGCGCTGGTCGGTATTCTCGATCAACAGGCCAATCGACGTGCCGGTGGTCACACCCTCGAAAACGCCCGAGAGGATGCGCACCTGATCGGGTTCGCGGCGCTGCGTGGTATGCCGCGAGGTGCCCGGCCGCCGCCGATCCAGATCATGCTGCAAATCCGAGGCATCGAGCTCGACCCCCGGTGGGCATCCGTCGATGATGGCGCCTAGCGCTTCGCCGTGGCTTTCGCCAAAGGTCGTGACGGTGAACAACTTGCCAAAGGTATTGCCGGACATTCCGCGCTCCTCAACGATCAGGCGAACGATGCCGCATATTGGTCGAGCTCAGCAGCGGTCAGTGCAAATACGCCCTCGCCGCCGCGCTCGAACTCGAGCCACAAGAATGGGACTTCGGGAAACGCCGCGTCGAGATGCCGGGCGGAATTGCCCACTTCGACGATCAACACGCCATCGTCGGTCAAATGTTCACGCGCCTCGCACAGCATGCGGCGCACGATATCCAGACCATCGTCGCCCGCCGCCAGGGCCAGGCTCGGCTCGTGGCGGAACTCAGTGGGCATGCCCGCCAGGTCACGCGCGTCCACATAGGGAGGGTTGGAGACGATGATGTCATAGCGCTGACCGACTACGCCGGCAAACAGATCCGAGGTCACCGCACGCACACGCTTGCCAACATCGTGATGCACGATATTGGCCTTGGCCACCTCCACCGCCTCGGGGCTGATATCGACCAGATCAACCTCGGCCGTAGGCAGGTATAGCGCCGTGGCGATGCCGATGCAACCGGAACCGGCGCACAAGTCCAGCACCCGCGTCGGCGACCACTGAGGAAACCAGGCCGCGAAACCGTCCTCGACCAACTCGGCAATCGGCGAGCGCGGGATCAGTACCCGCTCGTCGACCTCGAAGGGATGGCCGGCGAAAAAGGCCTCGCCCAGCAAATAAGGCAACGGCGTGCGCTGTTCGATACGCTGGCGCACCAGGCTCACGATCCGATGGCGCTCGAGCGGCAACAGGCGAGCGTCGAGCACCGCCGGATCGACATCCCAGGGCAGATGCAGCGCGCCCAGCACCAGCCCCACCGCCTCGTCCCAAGCACTGGCCGTGCCATGCCCGAAATGCAGGCGGTGCGCATTGAATTCACTGGTCGCCCAGCGCAGGCAATCACGCAGCGACACCAGCCCTTCGGCAAGTGATGGGTCATCGAGGGTCAGCGTGGAAACGGCGGTCGGTCGGGAAGCAGGCACGAAGCATCCTGTTAAGCGGTTCCATGGAATCGGCGATTGTACCCGGAGCGCGCGCCGGTTCACAGCCGTGGGCAAGTCGCTATACTGGGTGACCTTTCAACCGACCGTGCCGCCTGGGGAGTATCGTCATGAGCCGACGCCGTGGTCAGCCCGACGACGCCGATATCAACGTGTTTCGTCAAGCGCTGGAAGACACCGGTGTGCATCACCTGCATACCAACCGCGCCGATACCGGACGCCCGCGCCGCCACGACGACGATGCCGTAGCGGAGCGCCGTGCGGCCGCCACCAGCGCCGACATCCAAGCGCCCACCAGCCGCACCAGTGATGGGCGTGTCGAGCCTGTGCGCCCCAGCGAGGCACTGGACTTCGCGGTCCCCGATCTTCCCTACCGGACGCGGACACAGCTCAAGCGCGGCAATATCGAGTGGGAAGCCGGCCTGGACCTTCATGGCTACACCGTCAGCGAGGCACGCGAGCAACTCGAGACCTTCCTTCACGACGCCCACGGGCAACGCTGGCGTTGCGTACTCGTGGTACACGGCAAGGCCCGCTCATCGCTACTGGGCAAGGACGACGATTACCCAGTCATCAAGAGCCACGTCAATGCCTGGCTACGCGAATGGCCTGCGGTGCTCGCCTTCTGCTCGGCACGTGATGCGGATGGCGGCACCGGGGCGGTCTATATCTTGCTCCGTCGACGCGGCGATGCCGTATGATCGACCGCCACCGGCCACGAGCAGCCCGAAATGGCGGCGATCTCGTACCCGCGAGCCACTAGCTCGTCGATCACGCCGATATGCGTATAGCCACGCGCGCCACCACTTCCCAGCACCAACGCAACTCGCTTGCCCATATCGGCGTTCTCCTTCACGACTCATGACGCCTCGTCGTCTCATCCGAGTCGGCAACGATAGCGTCGGCCACGGCATCGACAGCGTGCGCCTCGAGATGCAGATGATGTCCCCCGGGCAGCATCACGCGCGTTAGCCGAGCGATGGCGTCACGGGCCCGCTGGGCGTAGGCACGCTCGGAGAGAATGCCCTGCTCGCCCTCGATCAACAGTACCGGGGCTTCGATGGTGTTGAGTAGCGACAGCATCTGTTCGGTGGTAAAGCGCACCAACGATGGACGCAGCAAGCGACCGTCGGAGCGCAAGCGCACGTGTCCATCGTCTTCCACATCCAGATTGCGGCGCACCAGGGGAGCCGCCGTGTCAGTATCGATAGGCGTCACGCCGCCCGCCACGCGCGCCGCGATGGCGGTGGCCTCATCAGGATAGCGCGGCACCATGGAGCGCGAGCGACGGCGCTGGAGCAAGCCCATGCGCAGTTGCTTGGCGGTGTCGTCGACCTCGGTGGTCAAGGTGCCCAAGCCATCGATCAGCACCAACCGAGCGACACGCTCCGGCATCGCAGCCGCCACCAGACACGAGACAGCCGCCCCCATCGAATGCGCCAGCAGCGGCGCGTCATCGAGTCCCAATGCATCGAGTGCGTCCAACACGTCCAGCGTATATTCCCAGATCGGATAGTCCCCGCCTTCAGCACGCGGCTGCGAGCGCCCGTGGCCAGGGAAGTCGATCGCGACGATGCGAATCCCCAGACGCTCGACCAGCAACGGCGCCAAGCGCGAAAAGCTCTCGGCGTTATCCAGCCAGCCATGCAGCGCCAACCACACGGGCGCGTCGGCATCGCCCCAGGCCAGGCCCGCGAGGCGCCCATGGGCCAGATTAAGAGATTCTACTTCGCGCATGGAGACTCCCACAGTTGATCGATCGAGGGCCCGCTCGCCACGCCGCCCTCTTCATCGGTCATGGGACGGTTTGAAGCGCGGCACTGGGCCTAGCAGGCTAACGGGTTTACCATAAACCTTTTCGTTTCCCAAGCCGACCAAGGAACAAGGAACCCTGCGTGCCAAGATCTCGATCACCCCGTCCCACTCGTCTACGCAACACCCTATTTTGGCTCGTCGTGGCCGCCGCCATCATCGTGGGCTTCGTCCTCGCAAGACAAGGAAGCTGATAGCGCATGGACCTGCTGGCCGTTTTCTCGCATACGCTGCAAGTCACGCTGCCCGTCTTCGCCATGGTGTTTCTGGGGATCGTCTTCAAACGCATCGGCTGGATCGACGCGCACTTCATTTCCATGGCCTCGGCATTGGTGTTCCGCGCCACCATGCCGACACTGATTTTTCTGAGCATCGTTCGCGCCGATCTGGACGTCGCCCTGCAACCAGGGCTGATCGTTTATTTTCTGGGCTTTTCGGTACTGAGCTTCTTCCTCGCCTGGGGCTGGTCCATCCGGCGCTGCCCCCATGAGGAGCGCGGCGTCTTCACGCAAGGGGCCTTTCGCGGCAATTGCGGGATCGTCGGCTTGGCGCTTGCCGCCAACCAATACGGTGACTACGGCCTCTCGCTGGGCAGCATCCTGGTCGGCGGTATCATCATCGTTTACAACGTACTGGCGGCGATCATTCTGGCCTATTACAGTGCGGGTGCGCGATCAGGCCTCGGCACAATTCTCAAGCATATCGCCAAGAATCCACTCATTCTGGGCGTCTTGCTGGCGATCCCCTTTGCGTATTTCCATATCGATCTGCCCGCATGGCTGCTCACTTCAGGCGATTACTTCGGCGCCATGTCGCTACCCCTGGCCTTGGTCTGCATCGGCGGCACGCTGTCGTTCACATCCGTCAAGCGCAGTAGCGGCCTGGCACTGGATGCCAGCCTCTGGAAAGTCGTGTGGATCCCCCTTCTCGGCGTGCTGGGCGCCTTCGCGCTGGGCTATCGTGGACGCGAGTTGGGCATTCTCTTTCTCTTCTTCGGCAGCCCCGGTGCTGCGGCGAGTTTCGTCATGGCCAAGGCCGCGCATGCCAATGCCAAGCTCGCCGCCAATATCATCGTCATCACCACCGTCGCCTCGCTGTTCACCCTCAGCGCCGGGGTATTCATACTGAAACTAGTGGGCTGGATCTAAAACCGGCTCTCACCATGAGGCTTCACCATATTGGCCAAGCGTTTGCGGTCCTTGTCGCAAATGAGTTGAGCGGATATGGCAATGACAAGGAGTCAGCCGCTGCATGCTTGACAGTTATAGCGCACTCGCCGGGCAATTCTTCGGTGTGATCTCGCTGATACTCTGCCTGCTGGCCTTCGCCAGCAAGCGAGATGAGCGGCTGATGGGCTTATTGCTCTCCGCGAACGTGGCTTTCGCACTGCAGTTCGTCCTTTTCGAGAGCTGGACGGCAGCGGCGCTGACGGTGCTGGTGATCGTGCGCATCGCGCTGGCACGACGTTACCCGGGTAGTAAGCAAGTAATGACTGGCGTGCTTGTCACCAGCGGTGTGGCGGCGCTGTTGACCTGGCAAGGATGGGCGGATTTGCCTGCCATCGTGGCGATGACGGTGGGAACGGTGGGTATGTTTCTATTTCACGGCATATCCATGCGCATCTGCCTGGGGCTCGCAGCATTGTCGTGGTTTCTTAGCCATGCTCTGGTAGGCTCAGTGGGCGGAATGCTCGCCGAGGCGCTGGTATTCGTTACCAACGCCATCACTATTTATCGACTGGAGCGTGCCAGGCGTCGCTACCCACAAGCGTTCGAATGAACATATCGGTCCGGGCGTCATCCGAGACGCCAAGGTCACCGGTTTAGGGTCGCCATGTGCCAACGCACGGTGTCACGCCCGATAGGAAGCATAGGTATTACTCGCACGGCTCAGATGATGACGCATTGCGTCGCGGGCCGCGTCCGAGTCGCCGGCGCCAATCGCCTCGAGAATATCGGCATGCTCCTCGGCGACACGCTCCAGATAACGATGCGTCGCTGCCGTGTCGAGCTCGACGGAAAGCAGCTTGGCGCGTGGAATCGCGCCCAGGTTCAACTGCTCGTACACCGTGGTGAATGCCGGATTATGCGTGGCCTGGGCCACCGCGAAGTGGAACGCAAAGTCTTCTTCCCGCGCCTGGGACTGGTGCTGGAACGCCTCGATGAAGCGCCCATGCGCCTGACGAAGCCGTTCAATATCCGTCTCGTCGCGCCGCAATGCCGCCAGGGCGGCGGCTTCCGGCTCCAGGGTCAAACGTAATTCGAGAATTCCTAGAATATCCTCGACCGTGGTCAGGCTGATTTGTTTAGCGGGATACGCTTCCTCCGGTGCCGCACGCAGCACCCGCGTGCCGATCCCGCGACGCGTTTCGACCAACCCCAGCGACTTGAGATGGGTAATCGCCTCCCGAACGACCGTGCGACTGACACCAAACATCTCGCACAAGCCATTCTCTGGAGGCAGCTTGTCCCCCACCGGGATATTGCCCTTTGAAATGATCGCCTCAAGTTGCTGAGAAACCTGCTGAGACAAGCTCCCCTGCTGGGAGACACGTTTAACGTCAAGTGAATTCATAGTGCATATTTCGCATAATGGTCATTTACTCTTGATGCATTCGGCTGATCAACACCAAGCGCGTGAGATCGACTCCCCGCCCCGGAATCAAATACTACATCGCTGTGACAACACTGCACTGCGTGACAGTGAGACTCGCGTAGACGATGGAGCCAGCATCCGTTTTTTTCATCTGCGTGACGAGGGACGCGCGCCCTTGCTCACGCTTGAACGTCACCATCCCTCAACTGAACCAGTTCCGCATACAGCCCAGCGGGAATTGTCACGCCCTCGCTTTGATTACGTTCCCTGGCCGCATGCCGTCGCTGCGATGGTAAGCGAGCGCCTTGGGCGGTGATACCCTCGAACAAGGCTTCGGCCTGCTGTAAACGCGTTTCAGCATCCGTACCGAGGAAAGCCTGAGGGTCCATGACCAGGATGAATTCACCATGCTGCGGTGTCCCCTCTCCGCTACCATCGGCCGGATGAGTTTGATGCCCCAGTCTGTCACCGATGAGGGGCCCCGCCAGGAGCTCGATCATGATCGACAATGCTGCCCCCTTGTGGCCACCGAAAGGGAGCAGCGCTCCGGCCAACGCCGCCTCTGGATCAGTCGTCGGCTGCCCCGCTGCATCGATCGCCCAATTTTCCGGAATCGACTCACCGGCCCGTCGATGCAGTTCAACCTCGCCGCGTGCGACCACACTGGTAGCAAAGTCGAAGACGAAGGGCACGCCCTCCGGCCGCGGCCAGGCAAATGCGATGGGGTTAGTCCCCAATAATGGCGAGTGGCCACCCGCTGGCGCGACGTAGGCATGGCTCGGCGTCATCGCCAACGCGACCAAGCCCTGTTCGGCCAAGGACTCCACCTCGGGCCACAACGCCGAAAAGTGGAAGGCATTGTTGACAGCAAGCGCCGCCACGCCAGTGGCACGCGCCTTCTCGATCAGAGGTTGCCGAGCGGTCTCGAAGGCCAGTAGCGAACAGCCGCCGCGCGCATCGACATTCACCACGCCCGGCGCCTGGTCAGCCACCTCGGGGACGGCACGCGGATCGACACCACCAAAGCGAACGGTACGTACGCAGTCAAGGAGTCGGTATAAACCGTGTGAATGGCACTCGTCGCGCTGCGCCGCCACTACACTACGCGCAATGGCGGCCGCTTGGTCCTTGGAGAAGCCATTTTGCTCAAGAACATCGACGCTCAGCGCCCATGCCTCATCGAGCGACAGTCTTGTTGAGTCATTCATGGACGCCTCCCGTCGGTAGATAGATCACCATGCAGCATTTCAAGTGTCATCCGGATGTCCGGCCGCAACGAACTTGCCACCCTGATACAGCACCGTCGGGTCATTTGGATCGATCTCGCCGGCCTCTTCCTCGACCTCGATCCGCCAAGGTTCCGAACTATCCTGCGGGGCCCAGCCGAGAAATGCTGATTTGCTGTTATCCCACCACGACTCAGTGTTCGCCGACGCGCCATAAACGACGGTACAACCCAGCTTGGGGGCCACGAAGGCGCGTTTCATCAAGCGCATGAAATCCTCGACGCTCAACCAGGTGGCCATCATTCGCGTATCTTTCGGCTTGGGGAAACAAGAACCGATACGCACGCTGAGGGTCTCGATATCGAATTTGTGGTAATACAGGCTCGCCAGGTCCTCGCCGAAGCACTTGGACAGACCATACAATGAGTCGGGACGACGCGGCACCTCGGTATCGATGCGTATCGTACGTGGGTAGAAGCCGATGGTGTGGTTGGAGCTGGCAAACACGATGCGCGGCTTTCCGAGGTTTCGAGCCGCTTCGTAAAGATTGTAAGCCCCGATGATGTTGGCCTGGAGAATATCGCTCCAGGGTTTTTCCACCGAGACGCCGCCAAGGTGAATGATCCCATCGCAGTCCCTGACCAGCTCATTCACGGCCTGAGCATCGGCGAGGTCGCAGGGCACCAACTCTTCATGCCCGGCGGCCTCGCCAAGGTCGGCAATATCCGACAGGCGCACTTTGTGTGCCAGTTGATCCAAGTACGGGCGGATCGCTTTACCCACGCCACCGGCCGCACCTGTCACCAAGATTCGATTCAACATGTCATATCCTCCTTCAATATTCAGTCCGCGCGATCAATACACATGAGCGTGACCGCATGCATGCGCGCTCATTCAACGGTGATAGCGATCTCTAGAAACCGTAAAGACGCGCCGGATTGTCAACGAGAATCCGTTGGCGCTGCTCGGCCGATGCCCACTCGAGCAACACATCGAGTTGCTCGGCATCGTCGGGGTACTGCTCGCGGGGCACGCCGACATGCGGCCAATTGGAACCCCAGATGATGCGCTCGGGGGCATGTGCGATGACCCGCTTGGCAATTGCCCCGATATCCGCATAGTCGGGACCGCCGGTCTGGCTGGCTTCGTAGCCGGCGCAGATCTTGAACCAGGCATTGCCACGGTCCAGCAGCCGCAGGATTTCGTCGACCCGAGGATCGTCCGGCGCTACGGGTGGCATGAACTTACCGATATGATCGATGATGTACTCGCCTTCGATACGCCGCAGGTCGTCGAGATAATCGTCCAGCTCGCAGCCGTTGAACTGCACCATCAGATGCCAGCCCAATGGCCGGATGCGCTTCTCGACGGCGAGCATCTCAGCGTTGGTGACCGCACCACCTGGTAGATTCATGATCCGCGCGCCGCGCACGCCCTTTTCATGCCAGGCCTCAAGGTCGCTGTCCGGTGTATCGGGCGTTACCGCAGCAACGCCGCGGGCCGCTTGCGTGCCCAACTGATCGAGCGCCGCTAGTAGAGCGCTATTGTCACGCTGATACGCATTGGGCTGGGTGACGACGACACGCTCGAGCGACAGCCATCGCTGGAGCTTTCGGTAATCCTCGACCGTTGCCAGCTCGGGAATCTTTGGACCACCGGGCTGGGCATCGAAGCCCGGCAGATACAGGTGAATATGACAGTCGGTCGCTCCGGCCGGCGCCGTGAGCTTGGGCGCCGGACCTTCGAGCGGTCGGGTGTTGGCAGGAATCTCTGACACGCTCATGCCTCCTTCAAAGCGAATTGGCGCAATGCATCACGGTCGATCTCAATGCCCAGACCAGGCCCATCGGGGATCTGCATGACACCGCCAGCATGCTCAAGCGGCGTTGTGACGACCGCCTGACGAAATGGATTATGCGTTCGATCAAACTCCATGATCGGCTCCCGAGGGCGACGACGAGGCGGATTAGGTGGCAACGCTGCCATGCTCTGCAGACTCGCAGCCAGACTCACTGCCGTTCCCCACACATGTGGCACCAGGCGAACGCCGAACATCGCCGCCATATCGACGATACGGCGCATTTCCGAAACCCCTCCCACGCTGCAGACATCCGGCTGCACGATATCCACCGCACGGGTTTGCAGCGGCTCCAACATGGCATAACGACCATGCCAATTTTCACCACTCGCCACGGGAATCGGCTGCCCATCACGCACCGCGTGATAGGTGGAAATCTGCTCCGGCAACACCGGCTCTTCGAACCAATCCACGCCCAAGGCCGAGGCACGCTTGCCCACATCTATCGCCTCAAGCAGGTCGTACCCATGGTTGGCATCGATCATCAGGCGCCCCTCGGGACCCAGCGACTCGCGCGCGGCAGCGATGACCTTCAAATCTTCCTCGACATCGAAGCCGATCTTGATCTTCACGCCGTGAAAGCCGTCGCGAACATAACCAGCGACTTCCTCGGCCGTGTCCTGGACACGATCGACACCGTCACGTTTGAACGAGCCAGTGGCATATGCACGTACGGATTCACGAAAACGTCCGCCCAGCAATTCAGATACCGGCGCGTCATAGCGCTTACCCTTGATATCCCAGAGTGCGATATCGATACCGCTTAGCGCCGTCACAGTCAGACCACGTTGTCCCTGATCGCGCAGGCGATTGTAGAGTTCGAGCCACAGCTTTTCCGTTTCCAGCGGATTGCATCCGATGAGTGCCGCCGAATACGCACTCACCACAGCGGCATTGGGCTTGGCAGGTCCCAAGCATTCACCCCAACCGATGGTGCCATCATCACAGACGATTTCGACCAGGCAATGTTGGCGTCTGTCAAAACGCATGGACGCGCTTTCAAAGGCCTGTTCGAGCTTATAATCGAGAATATGTGTATATACTTTTTCGATCTTCATATCGAATAACTCATAAGCGGATAGAAGAAACTCATCACTGGAAGACACTTACTACTGAAAGAAACTAGGCAATGTCAGCGATATTGACGGCACATAGGTTACTAGCATCAGTACAAGGAAGAGCGCCAGATAGAACGGCCAAATGGTGCGTACCGCGTGTTCGATCTTGATCTTGCCAATCACGCTTCCAACAAAGAGGCATGCCCCAACGGGAGGCGTACAAAGCCCCAACCCTAGGTTCATCATCATCATGATGCCGAACTGAATAGGATCCATCCCGAACTGCTGAGCAACGGGCAGGAAAATGGGGGTGCAGATCAAGATCAGCGCCGCCATGTCCATGATCATTCCGAGCCCAAGCAAAAGCAGATTGAGCATCAGCAAGATGACGTAAGGGTTGTCGGAAATCTCAAGCAGCGCATCAGTCAGCAGTTGCGGCACACTGTACAGCGCCAGTAAGTAGGAAAAGGCTGAGGCACATCCCACCAGAATCATGACAAGTGAGGTCGTACGAACGGCCTGATAAACGGCCTGCTTGAAGGGCTCCCAACGCAGCTCGCGATAGACCAGCCCTGTCACGACAATGGCATAGATCGCACCAAAAGCACCGGACTCGGTCACCGTCAGAATCCCAGAGAGTACACCACCGACGATGATCACTGCTGTCAGAAGTCCAGGCAACGCTGCCACGAAACTGACGAGCAATGATATCCAGCCAGGGAACGGTTCCCCCTTATAGCCCCGTTTAACCGCCACGAGGTAGGCAGCCACCGCCAATGCCAGACACATCAGTACGCCCGGGACGATGCCAGCGATAAACAGCTGAGTGATCGAGATGCCACCACCCGCCGCGACAGCGTAGAGGATCATGTTGTGGCTGGGCGGAATCACTACGCCAGCAACCGACGAAGTAACGGTCACGTTGACGGCGTAGTCGGCGTCATAACCCTTTTCCTTCATGACCGGAATGAGAATCGAACCAAGCGCCGAGGTGTCGGCAACCGCCGAGCCCGAAATACCGCCAAACAACATTGACGAGCTGACATTGACCATACCTAACCCGCCACGCACGCGCCCCACCGCTGCCGAGGCCAGCCGAACCAGACGAGTGGATATGCCGCCATGCAGCATCAGCTCCCCGGCAAAAATGAAGAACGGTATGGCCAGTAACGAGAAGACAGAAATACCCGAAAGAATCCGCTGAAAACCGACGAAAAGTGGTAGTCCCTCGTAAAGGAACGTAACGACTGACGCCAGTCCCACGGCAAAGGCCACTGGTGCACCGACGATCAGCCCCAGAAAGAAAATACCAAACAGAATAATCAGTCCCATGGTGTCACTTCCTCCTGTACTTCATGAGACGTTGGGCGATATTGACAACCGAAAAGAGAACCATCAGTAGGCCACATATCGTCAGCGGTACCGCACGCCAGCTTTCGGAAAGACCGATCATTGGGATTGCACGATCGAGGTTATCCATGACAAGAACCCAACCCTGCCAAGCCATGAACCCCCCGAAAATAGCCACGAAGAAGTCGGCGATATAGCGCATGACTTCGCGCGGCAAAACCGGTAACCCTTCGCGGACGAAATCGATGCTCAGGTGAGTATTATTGCGTACGCCAGCAGCCGCTCCTAAACACGTGACGTAGACGACAATCAGCAGTGAGGACTGCTCCACCCATGTTGGTGTGTCGTTGAGAACGTAACGACCGAATACCAGATAACCAAATGTTACTATCAAAAAAACTAGCAGGATGCCCGAGATAATGATGCACAGCTTCGCAATGCTATCCAGGAGGCGATCTACTGCCATAGGAAGTGGCGGTTCCTCCCCCTGGTCACTCAATTGGTCGGGATATGAGCTCACGATATTCAATCCTTTCAAGACGCCCCGGAGGAAATACCCCCGGAGCATTTCGTAGAACTAACGGATCACTTCTGGGCGGCTTGGATATCCGTCACCAGCGACTCCAGATCCGGATGCTCCTGGATGAATTCATCGTAAATCGGCTGCATCTTGGTCTGGAATGCCGATTTATCATCTACCTCATTGATCTTCACGTCGGCATCTAGGACCTTCTGCCTACTCTTCTGGACACTTTCTTCCCAGAGTTGCCGCTGCTTTTTGGCGGCATCTTCAGCCGCTTGTCGTACAGCCTGCTGGTCTTCATCGCTGAGCTCTTCCCAGCTGGCCTTGGCGACACACAAACACTCCGGCAGGATCAGGTGCTCGGTCAGTGAGTAGTACTTTGCCACCTCGTAGTGACCGCTGGACTCATAGGATGGGTAATTGTTCTCAGCACCGTCGATGACCCCGGTCTTGAGCGACTGATAGACTTCACTATAAGCCATCGGCGTCGCGTTACCGCCCATCTCATCGATCATCTGTACATAGAGGTCATTATTCATGACGCGGAACTTGAGGCCCTCGACGTCGTCGGGCGTCTTCACCGGATGATCGGTGTTGTAGAGGCTACGCGCCCCAGAGCCAAACCAAGACAGCGCGATCAGGTTTTTCTTGGCCAGTGCATCGGCGAAGCGGTCACCGATCTCACCATCCATGATGCGGTACATGTCCTCGGGGCTTTTGAAAATGAACGGCAGTGAAAGAACGTTAGTGGCGGGCACGATTGGCCCCATCGGCCCCATATTAAAGTTGGCAAAGTCCAGCGCACCGCTACGAACCTGCTCGATAGCGTCCGGCTGATCGCCCAGCACCGCGTTATGATAGACCTTGGGCTCGACACGACCGTCGGTCTTCTCGGCGACTTCCTTGGCAAAGCTTTCCAGGGCTTTACCATTCGGGTAGCTAGGTGGGTGGACATTCCATCCACGCCAGCTGTCCGCTTGTACAGCCGCCGAAATAGAAACACTCAACAGCATACCGATCATCGCTGCTGCTTTTACATGGCTTGTCATCTTGAGTCTTTTGTTGGTCTGCATGACGTTGCTCCTTATGGTTCATATTGTTGCGTTATTTTCAACTGACCATACTGATTAATTAGCGCACTCCTTTATTGCTTAAAACCATCAACGATTAAAAATCAATGCCATCCCGATTTAAATAATTACCTCCCCTGATAAGCTAGGCATTGAGATGTTTCATCTCCCCATAAGTCTAGGTTCTTTAACGCATGTTGTCATACATCATACTGGAATGGCGTATAGACATTAGGCTAAGATAACGAAATGCAGCGTGGAAACCTGGGTTGATATACCCTATCGGCAGTTACGATGCACCAACGCATGCTGCAAGCGGCATGCGTTGGTCGAAAGCTACCCTTTAAGGCCCGTCGTATCCGCTGGTCGCGGGGGAGGGGTGGGGAGAGAAGGACAGCCTTTGCGGTTAAGCGTAGATATCCTGACTGCGCAGATAGTCATCATAACTGCCGCTGAAGTCGGCGATACCGTCGTCCTTCATCTCAATGATGCGAGTCGCCAAGGAACCGACAAACTCGCGGTCATGACTGACGAAGATCAAGGTGCCGGGATAGTTCTCCAGCGCCAGGTTGAGCGCTTCTATCGACTCCATGTCAAGGTGGTTGGTAGGTTCATCCATCACCAGCACGTTGGGTTTCTGCAACGCCAGCTTACCGAACAGCATCCGCCCCTGTTCGCCCCCGGAGATCACCTTGACCGACTTACCGATGTCATCGCTGGAGAACAGCATCCGGCCCAGCGCTCCGCGTACGGTCTGCTCACCTTCCGTGGTCCACTGCCGCATCCATTCGAAAAGCGTCTCACCGCCTTCGAAATCATCGGCGTGATCCTGGGCGAAGTAGCCAACTTCTGCCGCATCGGTCCATTTCACCTCACCCGAATCCGGTGTCATAGTGCCCACCAGACAGTTCAGCAGGGTCGTCTTACCAATCCCGTTGGGTCCGATGATGGCGACTCTCTCGCCGGCTTCGACCTGCAAATCGAAGCGTTCGAATAGCACGTTGTCACCCCACGCCTTGGAGAGCTTCTCCGCGTTCAACGCATTTCGATGTATCTTTCTGGTCTGCTCGAAGCGAATGAACGGGCTGACGCGTGACGACGGCTTGACCTCATCAAACTGAATCTTGTCGATCTTGCGTTGGCGCGACGTGGCCTGCTTGGCCTTGGAGGCATTGGCCGAGAAGCGGCTGATGAATTGCTGCAGCTCGGCGATCTCTGCCTTCTTCTTGGCGTTCTCGGCATGCAAGCGCTCCCGTGCTTGGGTAGCCGCGGTCATATACTCATCATAGTTCCCCGGAAACAGCGTCAGCTCGCCGTAGTCGAGGTCCGCCATATGAGTGCAGACGCTATTCAAGAAGTGGCGGTCATGAGAAATGATGATCATGGTCGAGCTACGTGAACGTAGAATCTCTTCCAGCCACCGGATGGTGTTGATATCCAAGTGGTTGGTCGGCTCATCGAGGAGCAGCACGTCGGGGTCACTGAACAGTGCCTGTGCCAGCAGTACGCGCAATTTCCAGCCCGGCGCCACCACACTCATCGGCTGGGTATGCTGCGCAAGGGGGATACCGAGGCCGAGCAGCAACTCCCCCGCGCGCGCCTCTGCCGTATATCCCTCGAGTTCGGCGTAGCGCACCTCGAGATCGGCGACTTTCATGCCATCTTCCTCGGACATCTCAGTCAGCGAATAGATACGCTCGCGCTCGGCAGTCACCTCCCAAAGTTCCGTGTTCCCCATGATCACGGTGTCGATGACACGCTCGTTCTCGAACGCGAACTGGTCCTGACTCAGCTTACCGAGCCGTGTGGTGGCGTCCTTCATGACCTTGCCGTTGGTAGGCTCCAGGTCGCCACCCAGAATTTTCATGAAGGTAGACTTGCCGCAACCATTGGCACCGATCAGACCATAGCGGTTGCCCTCTCCAAACTTGACGGAGACATTTTCGAATAACGGCTTGGCGCCGAACTGCATGGTTATGTTGGCGGTAGAGAGCAAAATCGGGGTTCTCGCGGGAAACGGCGTGAATGAAGCGACGGCGGAGCCGGTGAAACGAGCCCCAACCTATGTCGAAGCGGCATTGTACGCGCTAGCAACGATCGGCGTCAGCGCCATCCTCCAAGGACACGGTCATGTGGAACGCAAGCAAAAAGGCCACTCCGAAGAGTGGCCTTGAGTACCCGAAGGGCGTCGATAGCGACGCCGGGCATCAACTCTCGCGTTTACCGTCGACCAGGCGATTCAGCTTGAACGGATTGCTCTGCTTCATCGCGTCTGGCAGAAGGCCGTCAGGTAGGTTCTGATAGGAGACCGGACGCAGGAAGCGATAGATCGCCGCCGTCCCCACGGACGTAGTGCGTGAATCCGACGTTGCCGGGAACGGACCGCCATGAACCATCGCATCACACACTTCAACGCCGGTCGGCCAACCGTTGACCAGAATACGACCCGCCTTGCGCTCGAGCGCCGGCAACAACTGCCGCGCCGCATCGAGATCAGCGTCATCCATTTGCAACGTCACGGTCAATTGGCCTTCCAGGTGCTCGGCTACTTTCGCAAGTTCAGCCTCATCGGCACATTCAACGACCAACGAGGTGGAACCAAACACTTCACCCTGTAGCGCTTCGTCGCTCAAGAAGTCCTGCGCTGCGGTCACGAACAAGCCAGTTTGGCACTGGTTCGGACCTTCGCCCTGCTCGCCGCGTGCCACTTCCCTTGCTTTGCCATTACTTACCAGCGCGCGGACACTGTTCTCATAGGCTTCATGAATGCCCGGCGTCAGCATGGTTTGCGGCGCACTGCCCTTGACCGCCTCACCCGCGGCAGAAAGGAACGCATCGAGTTCCGGCCCCTTGATCGCGATGACCAGGCCCGGATTAGTGCAAAACTGGCCCGCGCCCATGTTGAGCGACCCTGCGAATGCCTTGCCCATCTCTTCGCCGCGTGCCTTGAGCGCTGCCGGCAGAGGGAAGACCGGATTGATCGAGCTCATCTCGGCATAGAACGGAATCGGCTCATCGCGCGATTGAGCCGCTTTCCACAAGGCCAGACCACCGCTGCGCGAACCAGTGAAGCCAGCTGCCTTGACGCGCGAGTCAGTGACCAAGGCAGTACCTACCTCGCGGCCAGAACCGAATATCAGTGAGAATACGCCTTCCGGCAGGCTGCACTTCTTGACTGCAGACTGGATTGCGCGGCCAACCATCTCGCTGGTGCCCGGGTGTGCGGCATGCGCCTTGACGATGACCGGACAGCCTGCTGCCAGAGCGGAAGCAGTGTCGCCACCGGCGACGGAAAACGCCAGCGGGAAGTTACTGGCGCCGAAGACGACGACTGGGCCGAGCGCGATGTGGCGTTGGCGCAGGTCGACACGCGGCATCGGCTGACGATCCGGCAGTGCCGGGTCGACACGGACGTCGAGCCATTCACCGGCACGCACGACGCGCGCGAACATGCGTAGCTGACCGCAGGTACGGCCGCGTTCACCCTGTATGCGCGCCTGGGGCAGCCCTGACTCGGCCACGGCGCGCTCGATCAGATCGTCACCGATCGCTTCGATCTCATCGGCGACGGTTTCGAGGAACTTGGCGCGATCCTCGAGCGAGGTCTCGCGATAGGTATCGAAGGCGCTCCAGGCAAGTTCGCAGGCACGTTCGACTTCCACTTGCGTACCGCCCGGATAGGCCGGGTCGAGGCGCTCGTTGGTGGCCGGATTGACCGCTTGGATCGGATCACGGCTGCCTTGGACGAGCTGCTGGCCGATTACCTGCTTTCCTTCTAGATTCATACAGTTACTCCTATCGTAGAGTGCCGAAAGAGGCACCATTCAAATCAAGCTTCACGGAAAGTATCAGCGCACTAGAGCCGGACGCTTGGGATCGAACTCCCACCCCGGAATCAGATACTGCATCGCCATGGCATCGTTGCGCTGTGTCACGTCGAGGCTCTTGTAAAGCTGATGAGCTTCCATCAACTTCTCCTCGTCCAGTTCGATGCCGAGTCCTGGAGTAGACGGCACCTTGAGCTTGCCATCGCGAATCTGGAACGGTTTCTGGGTAATACGCTGTCCGTCCTGCCAGATCCAGTGGGTATCGATGGCCGTGATCTCACCCGGGCAGGCCGCCGCTACATGCGTCATCATCGCCAGCGAGATATCGAAATGATTGTTGCTGTGCGAGCCCCAGGTCATGCCCCACTCATTACACAGCTCGCCGACCATCACCGCGCCCTGCATGGTCCAGAAATGGCAATCCGCAAGGGGGATATCAACTGAATTGAGCTGCACGGCATACTGCAACTGTTTGAAATCAGTGGCGATCATATTCGTCGCGGTAGGCAAGCCGGTGCGCTTCTTGAACTCCGCCATGGTCTCGCGACCGGAGAAACCGCCCTCCTGACCGCAGGGATCTTCAGCGTAGCTCAACAAATGTTTGACCGGCTCCAGCACCCGTACCGCTTCGTCGAGCGACCAGGCGCCATTGGGATCGAGGGTCAGCCGTGCCTCGGGAAATGCCTCATGTAACGAGCGAATGCAATCAGCCTCTTGCTCACCGCTCAGCACGCCGCCCTTGAGCTTGAAGTCCTTGAAGCCATAACGCTCATAGGCGGCCTTGGCCAGATTGGCAACGGCCTCAGGTGTCAGCGCCTCCTTGCGGCGCACGTCATCCCAAGCATCCTGCGGATTATCGGCCTTGGGATAAGGCAAGTCGGTCTTATCCGGATCGCCGAGCAGGAACAGGTACCCCAATGCCTCGACTTCGTCGCGCTGACGACCGTATTGCCCCAATAGATCCGCCACCGGCATGCCCAACGCCTGGCCCAACAGGTCGAATAGCGCGGATTCGATACCCGTGAGCACATGCACTGCCACGCGCAGATCAAACGTCTGACGACCGCGTTCTTCTCGTCCGTTCTTTGCCAAAAGCTGTTTCGCTTGGCTGAGTGTCTTCTTGATATCAGTGACACGCGATCCCTCGACCAGCTCCCGGCACTGCTCCAACCCATTGAGAATACCCGCGCTCGAGGGGATTTCTCCCACACCCTTATTGCCTGCATCGTCTTCGAGAATCACCACACAGCGGATGAACCAAGGCGCGTGGCCACCGCTCAAGTTGAGCAGGAAGCCATCGTAGCCGGCCACGGGGACGATGTGCGTGCTTTGGACTTTGGGAAACATTGGCATTTCCTCCTGTAATGACCACAGAGTAGTCAGGTCACTGGTGCGGGGTTGAAAAGCACTAGGTCGTTGTAAAGACCCAGTTGATCGGCAGCGACCCGGCGGCGGCCACTGGCCACATCGAGAATCAGGTGGAACAACTCCCAGCCCATCTCCTCGATAGAAACCTCTCCGGTCGCTATACGCCCGGCATCGAGATCGATCAGATCGTGCCACCGCTTTCCCAGGGTAGAGTTAGTGGACATCTTTATTACCGGCGTCATCGGCAGGTTATAGGGCGTACCACGCCCAGTGGTGAAGACCTGCAGATTCATCCCCGCAGCGGCCTGAAGAGTGCCGCAAATGAAGTCGCTGGCCGGGGTAGCGGCGAAGGTCAGGCCACGTTTACGTAACCGCTCGCCGGGGCCGATGACATCGACAAGCGGCGAGTTGCCGGACTTGATGACCGAACCCAAGGCCTTCTCGACGATATTGGAAAGCCCGCCCTTCTTGTTGCCGGGGGACGTATTGGCGCTGCGATCCGCCTGACCTTGAGAGAGGTAATCGTCGTACCAGGCCATCTGGTCGATGAGGGCTTGGCCGACTGACGCATCCACCGCTCGCGGCGTCAGCAGATGAATGGCATCGCGCACCTCAGTCACCTCTGAGAACATCACGCTGCCCCCCGCGCGCACGATCAAGTCAGTAGCGAAGCCAACGGCTGGATTGGCAGTCAGCCCGGAGAAGGCATCGCTACCGCCACATTGCATGCCCACTACCAGCTCGGAAATTGGACAGGTTTCACGCTGACGCTTGTCGAGACGCTCGAGGTGTCGCTCCGCCATGGCCATGATTCCCTCGACCATATCGGCAAAGCTCTCAAAAGACTCATCCTGCAGGCTCAGCACGTTGGCCTGGGGATCGGCGGCCTCGGTGTTTTCGTAGATTTTAACCGGCCGATCATCGACCAGGGTGGACGGCTGTAGTTTCTCGCAGCCAAGCCCGATCACCATCACCTCGTCGCCGAAGTTGGGGTTCTGGGCCAGATTCTTGAGCGTACGAATGGGCACCACAGCGGCCGGCGCATTGATTGCCACGCCACAGCCATAACTATGATTGAGCCCCACGACGTCATCGACATTGGGAAACTGGGGCAGCAGCTCACTTTTAATGCGCTGCACTACATGATCCACGATACCGGCCACGCACTGCACGCTGGTGGTGATACCAAGTACGTTCTTGGTCCCGACAGTGCCATCAGCATTACGGAACCCCTCGAAAGTGTATCCTTCCAGCGGTTCCGAAATCGGCGCCGGGCGAGTCGCCAGCGGGAGATCTTCCAGTGCCGGCGGAGTAGGCATGTGCAGGTTGGTCTCGTTGACATGACCGCCACAAGGGATATCCACGGCCGCCGATCCTATCACCTCACCGTAGCGAATCACTGCGTCGCCCTCAGACAGGGACATCAAGGCGACCTTGTGCCCCTGTGGGACATTAGCCGTGATTTCGATTCCGTCATCAAGATGCTCACCAGCGGCCAGCCCACCCTGAGCGACGGCGACAGCAACATTATCACTGGGGTGAATGCGAATTACCCGAGGAGACTGCTGCACCTGCGTCATAGTAAGACCTCGTAGTTATGTAGCTTGAAGAAAGTCATTGGGTCGTTTCCAGGCGGCTTTTGGCGCGACTTTTCAGCCCCATGACCACGGAGAAAATGACCGAGGCAGCGATCAGCAGCCAAAGCACCACCGCAATAGGGCTCTTGGTGAAGAAGATCGAGTAAGTGCCGAAGGATTCCAAGCTCTTGACGAAGTAGACCTCCGCCTGCCCACCAAGGATGAAGCCAATGATCAACGGCGCCACTTCGAGACCGACTTTCTGGATCAGATAGCCCAAAACACCGAAGATCAGCAGGGTCCAGACATCGAACATGATGCCGTAATTGATAGCATAAGCACCGACCACGCACATCATCACGATGATGGGATATAAGATATACTTAGGAACCATCACGACTTTGGCAATGTGCTTGATGGCATAAAACATCAGGAAAAACATCACGATGTTGGCAAACACCAACGCCGTCATCATGATGTACCAGGTATCGGCATTTTCAGGAATGAACAACGGTCCAACCTGGATCCCCTGCAAAGTAAAGGCGCCAATCAGCACTGCAGTGGTGGAATCGCCAGGAATACCCAATGACAACAGCGGGATAAGCGCCCCACCAGTTAGCGCATTGTTGGCCGATTCAGACGCAATTAGCCCTTGAGGCGCCCCCTTACCCATCTCGCTTGAATCCCGGGATAGATTCTTCTCTTGGGTATAGGCCAGTACCGAGGCGGCACTACCACCGACGCCCGGCAACATGCCGACGAAGGTACCAATAAAGGAAGAGCGCACCAGATTGGTTAGCCGGCCCTTGAACAGGTTGAGGGAGAAACCGCCTCCCTTGCCGATTTTGATCTCTGTACCGGCCAGTCCACTCTTCACGCCCTTCTCGGCTTCCAGAAGGATGGTCGCGATACCGAAGATACCGATAAGCACCGGCAGTAGGGAAAAACCCTCGAACAAATATGGTTCGAGGAAATCGAACATCAGCCTCGTATGGCCATTGCCACCATCGGAGACGCTGTAGGTCCCGATCAGGCTCAGCCAGATACCCAGCACGCCGCTGAAAATACCCACCAGCATATTGCGCGACATGGAAGCAATGACGGTAAGCGCCAGCAAGATGATCAAAAACTTCTCGACATAGGAGAACTTGATCGAGAACTCAGCAAGCAGCGGCGCAAATAAGAACAGGATAACGGCACTGATCAGACCACCGATCAAGGAGGCCACCACACCAACTCTTAGGGCGCGTTCCCCTTCTCCCTTCTGGGCCATGGGATAGCCATCGAAGGTGGTAGTAATCGAGGACGGCGTGCCGGGTATATTGAGCAGCACGGCCGGCACCATGCCACCGGAAATCCCCCCTACGTAAAGGCCCAATAGCAGCGCCAGACCATGATGAAGTCCTAAGGCATAGGTAAGTGGCAGGCACACCGCCACGGCCATGGTCGCAGTCATGCCGGGGATCGCTCCGAAGATGACGCCGATCAGAGCACCCATGGCCGCCAGCAGGAAAAAGGTGATATCGAGTAACGACAGGATATCCAACATGGAAAGACTCCGCTACGGCAGGGTGATCTGGAATAGCTTAGCGAGGATGAACCACGCCAGGCTCGGCGCCACGATGGCATTGATGACAGCCGTGATGACCTTTCGCTTGGTCTTGTTATGCATGTACATCATCGACATCAAGAACACGAAAGCCATAGAGACGAACAGAAAGCCGTATCCCGTATAAGGAAATAAGTTTCCGACCACCGCCATCAGATAGAAATATGCAGCAATTAAGGCAATAGAACCAAAGAAACGAAACTTATCCATAGATTCGCCAAGAATTGGCAACGTTTCTTCTCCTCGTCTTACTGCTGCGAGGAAAGGCATTACTTTAAAAACGAGAACCAGGGCGAAAAGCCCTCCCATCAGCCAATTTATAATATGGGGAAAAAACAGGTGAGAGGTCTCAAAATCAATTGAAACATTTAACAAAGATGTCAGACCTGATTCCATAGCGGCTCCGACAAAGGCTTTCACCAAGAAAGCTTTTCACAATGACTGTAAAGGGTGAACGGGAAGCGCCGCCGGGGAGATAATCCTGCCGGCGGCCCGACGCATTACTTAATATTTTCAATAATATCTTTATAAGTAGACATCTTTTCCTTTAGATATTCCTCAGACTCACCGGAAGGCTTGAAATTGGGAATGAAGAACGACTTCTTCTGAGCCTTTTGGACCTCTCCTTCGTCATATATTTCAGTCAATGCTTCATCGATCTGGTCGACGATAGCTGGATCCATATCCTTGTTGTAGAGGAAGAAAAATTCTTTATCGAAGGTAAAGTTCTCGTCGTCTCCCATGGTCACGTTAACGTTCGGCTCAACGTACTTCAGTAGCTCTTCGCGAGACGTTTTACCCAACCCTTCTTCTGGCGCTTGCTTGATCGTATCGTGACGTGCAGTGAGCCATAGAAAACGCATTGATTTCTGATCGTCTTCTGGAAGGCGCGTATACTGCTCGTTGGCTTGAACACTACCGTTGATCATGTCCGCCTGACCATCGAAAAGCTGCTGGTTCTTATCAGCCTGAGAACCGGTATTGACGGCCACCAGATTGTCTTCCATACCCGGATGCTCGATGCGGATAGCATTCTTCAAGGCACTGAAACCAATCTCCGAAACGCCACCTGGCTGGATGGCCACACGTACTTCTTCACCATTTCCTGCAGCCTCAATTACATCATTGAGAGTTTTATAAGGAGAGTCTTTAGGCACCAGGTATGCATTGCCAGGGTTTATGGCTATAGTTGGCCCGATGGTGTACTTCTCAAAGATATCGTCATATCCCTCGACCCCATAAAGATGACCGAGATAGGACTGATCATGGAAAATCATTAGTGTATTTCCGCGCGAATCCCGGTCTAATGCACGAAAAGCAGCACTAGCGCCTACGGCATCCACTTTCATATTAAGATCGAGTTTCTTAGCCAGGGCATCGACGACAATATTGGAGTTCTGATAAGTATCGCCTCCTGTTGAAGTCGAGCCAATCACCACGCGCACATTGCCACGCAGCGGACCGTCAGCAGCCATGGCGGCGACACTACCGAAGGCCATTCCGGCCACCAGAATGGAGGTTCCGAGTGTCTTGGAAATGCTGGACATACTCATTTTTCACCTATTGGCTGTCATTATTGAGAGTGGGCGAATGTCAGGCCCTTAGAGGCCTTTAGCAGTCTCAACCAAATTTTCTAATTGCTTTGTTTCATCTGGCATCGGCATTGTCAGCGGTTTACGCACATCTCCCGCCGGCATACCAATGATGTCAGCCCCTGCCTTCACAAGGCTGACTGCATAACCTTTCTTGCGATCACGCAGATCGACGAAAGGGATAAAAAACTCTTGAGTAATCTTTTTCACCGTGGCGCTATCGCCTGCACGCAAGGCTCGGTAGAACTTCAACGCCAACTCAGGCACGAAGTTGAATACAGCGGATGAGTAGGTGTTGACGCCGATGGATAGATACGCTTCGGCGAAGATTTCAGCCGTGGGAACACCACCAACATAGATCAAGCGGTCGCCTACTGTCTTGACGATCTTGTTGAGAAGTTGCATGTCGCCCTTGCCATCTTTCAACCCGATCAGGTTAGAGCATTGATCGGCAAGCTGCTGGACCGCCGGCGCTTCGAGTACACCATTACCACGATTATAGTAAATGACATTGATCGACGTGCTGTCGCAGATCTGGCGAGCGTATTCGACCAACCCTTCTTGTGGGCATTCAGTCAGATAGGGTGGCATCAGCAAGATGCCGTCAGCACCAACCTCTTCCGCAGCGCTGGCAAAGGCTTTGCCACTTTCTACACTCAACCCGGCACTCGCGATGATCGGTACCTTGCCGCCAATTTCATCGACTGCGACGCGCACAATGTGACGAAACTCATCCAAAGAGAGATTGAAGAATTCGCCAGTTCCACCCGCCACGAAGACGGCAGAGACATCATGACTGACGAACCATTCAAGCCGTTTACGATAGCTCTTTTCATCGAAGCGCCCTGCTGTATCAAAATCCGTGACCGGAAATGAAAGCAGGCCATCGCCAACTGCTTCTACCGTTTTTTCTTTGGAAAAATGCACCGTCATCTCCTCGCATCTATCTTGTTGAGCGTGATGACATAAAGCTTTTATGTCATACATCATACAAGTAAAAATATAAGTGCATGTCTGCCGTCACACAACATCGACTATGGTCGATAAACTAAGGTATAAATAGCAAGAGGAAAGTAGTTCGAGCGAGGCTCAGCGCATGCAACCGCTGCTACCGGGAACGGAGGTAGCAGCGGTCAATTACGGGGTTAGGCCTGAGTGCCTTCTACAATCTCGAATTGCTCGAGCCCACCCCCCTCGGAAAAGGCCTCGGCGGGCATGGGATTGGCGTGAGCTTGTTTGAAGTCATCACTTCCCACCCAGGCACGGAAGGCATCCTGGTCTTCCCACTCCGTCTCGACGAGATAGGGGGCCTGGTTGCCCTGAGGCCGCAATACCCGCATGGCTTTGAAGCCCGGCTGTTTGTCGACCTCGCTGGCACGTTGCTGAAACCGACGCTCGAATTCGGCTTCATACCCCGAATTGACGAAAACACGGTTGATGACGATATAGCTCATCCGATTTTCTCCTTTAGCCAAGTAGTTCACGAGGCGACTGCCAGTGTTTGAGCGTTGCGCACCCCGCCGCCCAGATGTCGGCTTCCAGCATGGCGATGGTGGCCGTCGGCATGGGCTGAGACGCACGCATATCGCCTTCGACCAGACGCCCGACCAGCGCGCCGACCAACGGCATGTGGCTGACCAGCAGGCACGGCGTGTGCGCGACTTCACGCTGCAACCAGTCGATGAGCGGCTCCAGCGGATCATCCGGGGTGATGATCGGCAGCGTTTCGACGGGGCGCCCCAAGGGATCCGCCATCCACTGCGCAGTCTGTTGAGCACGTCGGTAGGGACTGGCGACGATACGCAGTGTCGTACGCATGTCACCGGCAAGCGCCTTGTTCAGCCATGTTCCCATGGCACGCGCTTCCGCTTCGCCCTGGCTTGTAAGTGAACGTTCACTATCCGGCATGCCTGGCACGGCTTCGCCATGACGCATGATATACAGGTTCGACACGATCAAGTCTCCTCAGCGCCGGGTTCCATCCGACGTGCCTCGGATACATCCTGTCGCGGCAGCACGAACTCAACGTCGCTGCTCTGCTCTTGCTGCATGAGCATTTGCGCCATCTGCCGCGCCGGCACGCCGTTGAACAGCACTTGGTAAAGCCCTTCTGCCAGGGGCATGTAAATATCTTCACGGCGCGCTTTCGCACGTACCAGACTGACTGTATTGACGCCTTCCGCCACTTGACCCAGCGACTCTATGGCTTCCTCGAGCGTTTTATTCTCGCCCAGCGCGAACCCGACGCGGTAATTGCGCGAGAGCTTCGACGAGCAGGTCACGATGAGATCTCCCACGCCCGCCAGCCCGATGAAGGTCATCGGATTGGCGCCCAACGCCACTGCGAAACGGCTCATTTCCGCCAGCGCCCGGGTCATCAGCATGCTGCGCGTGTTTTCTCCCATGCCAAGCGCCGCCGCCATCCCCGCGGCGATGGCATAGATGTTTTTCAGCGCACCGCCCAATTCGACGCCATAGCGGTCGTTGCTGGCATAGACGCGGAAATAATCGCAGCCGAGTGCCGATTGTACCCGCGCCCGGGTATAGGGATCGTCGCTGGCGATGACCGTCGCCGTGAGGTGCTTGTCGGCAATCTCGGAGGCGAGATTGGGCCCTGAAAGCACGCCGATATGGGGGAACCCGGTCTCCTCCTCGAGGATCTGGCTCATCAGTTTGAAGCCTTCCTCATGGATTCCCTTGGTGGTACTGACCAGAATTTGCGAAGGCTCGAGCCATGCCCGAGCCTGACGAACGACGGCGGAAAAGGCGCTCGAGGGAATGGCGATGAAGATCACCTCGGCATCCTGTAGTACCGCACGCATATCGTCGGAAGCGACCACCGAAGGATTGATGGCGTAATTTGGCAAGTAGCGTGGATTGCGATGCTCACGGTTGATCTGCTCGATCAAGGCCGGGTCGCGCAACCACTGGCGCACACGGGCTCCATTGTCGGCGGCAATGCTTGCGATAGCGGTGCCAAAGCTGCCGCCGCCAAGCACGGCGACTTGAAGACGTTCGTCGGTCATGGACGTTTCCTGGTGGCCTGCGAAATGACGCCATTGTAGCGAACCTGACGTGTCACGCACGCCCGATCGTCGTCTGCCTGCAAACGACGACACCGCCCGTGGGCGGTGTCGTCGCGCTACTCGCTCTGCTCCTGTCATACAGCAGGCCGATCAATCGATCATCGGCAACAAGGCATCGATGCTCGATTTGGCATCGCCATACAGCATGCGCGTGTTTTCCTTGACGAACAGCGGGTTCTCGATACCCGAGTAGCCCGTCCCCTGGCCACGCTTGCAGACGAAGACGTTCTTGGCTTCCCAGACCTTGAGCACCGGCATGCCGGCGATGGGACTGTTGGGGTCCTCCTCAGCGGCAGGGTTGACGATGTCATTGGAACCAATGACGATCACCGCGTCGGTCTCGGCGAAGTCGTCGTTGATCTCGTCCATCTCCATTACGATATCGTACGGCACCTTGGCCTCGGCCAGCAGCACGTTCATGTGCCCCGGCAAACGTCCGGCAACCGGATGAATACCGAAACGCACGGTCTTGCCGGCGGCGCGCAACTTGCGCGTCAGTTCGCTGACCGCGTTCTGCGCCTGCGCCACCGCCATACCATAGCCGGGTACGATGATCACGCTGTCGGCCTCGTTGAGCGTACTGGCCACGCCACCGGTGTCGATGGCCACCTGCTCGCCTTCGATCTCTGCGGCCGGCCCCTTGCTGCCACCGAAGCCGCCCAGAATCACGTTGACGAAGTTACGATTCATCGCCTTGCACATAATGTAGGAGAGAATAGCACCGGAGGAGCCCACCAACGCCCCAGTGACGATCAGCAGATCGTTGGAGAGCGTAAAGCCGATGGCCGCCGCTGCCCAGCCGGAATAGCTGTTGAGCATCGACACTACCACCGGCATGTCGGCGCCGCCGATGCCCATGATCAGGTGATAGCCGATGAAGAATGCCAGCAGCGCCAACAACAGCAGCGTCCAGAAGCCAGCACCATTGAGGTAGGCGATTGCCAACAGTAGCGAGGCGATCGCCGCCCCGGCATTGAGCAGATGGCCGCCCGGCAATTGACGCGGCTTGCCGTCCACCTTGCCTGCCAGCTTGCCGAAGGCGATCACCGAGCCGGTAAACGTCACCGCACCGATGAATACCCCCAGCACCACCTCGACCTGCAGAAAGGTCAGCTCGGCCGGTGTCTTCTCAGCCACCAGCGCCGCGAAGGCCGAAAACCGCTCGCTGGCGTCTCCAGCGAGTTGCGCCGCCATGACACGTCGACGTTCCAGGTCAGCGTTGAAGCCGATGAACACCGCCGCCAAACCGACGAAGCTATGCAATGCCGCCACGAGCTGGGGCATCTCGGTCATGTCGACCTTTTTGGCCAAGTAGCCCCCGATCCCGGCGCCGATCACCATCATCGGGATCATCCACCAGTAGCCGCCGACATTAGGGCCGAACATGGTGAAGACCACCGCCAGTCCCATCCCGGCAATGCCATACCAGACGGCACGCTTGGCCTTTTCCTGATTACTCAATCCCCCCAGGGAGAGGATGAACAACACACTTGCCGCCACCGCTGCGGCGGACACCAATCCTTGACTCAACATCGTCTTTTCTCCGCCGCGTTAGGATTTCTGGAACATGGCGAGCATCCGGCGCGTCACCAGGAAGCCACCCACGATATTAATGGTGGCAATCAGCACCGAAATGCTGGCCAACAAGCCTACCAGCCAACTGCCCGACCCGATCTGCAGAACCGCGCCGAGAACGATGATGCCCGAGATGGCGTTGGTCACCGCCATCAGCGGCGTATGCAACGAGTGACTGACACTCCAGATCACCTGGAAACCCACGAAGCAGGCCAGCACGAAAACAATGAAGTGCTGCATGAACGATGCCGGTGCTACCAGCCCCAGCAGGCCCATCACGACGCCACCCGCCACGAGCATGCCTACCTGACGCTTGGTCTGAGCGAGGAAGCTCGCATGCTCAGCAGCCTTCTTCTCTTCTGCGGTAGGCTCCTTGGGTTTCTCCTTGGGCGCCGACTGCCCGATGGCATTGACCTTGGGCGGCGGGGGCGGAAAGGTAATCTCGCCATGATGCGCCACGGTGACGCCACGAATCACGTCGTCTTCCATGTCGTGAACGATCACGCCATCCTTTTCCGGCGTCAGATCGGTGAGCATGTGACGAATATTGGTGGCGTAGAGCAACGACGCCTGCGTCGCCATGCGCGAGGGGAAATCGGTGTAGCCGACGACGACCACGCCGTTGTCGGTGACGGTACGTTCGTCGGGTACGGTGAGATCGCAGTTACCGCCCTTCTCGGCCGCCAGGTCAACGATCACCGAGCCCGGTTTCATGGCCTGGACCATGTCCTCGAGCCACAGCTTGGGCGCCGGCTTGCCCGGGATCAGCGCAGTGGTGATAACGATATCCACCTCGGGCGCCTGCTCGCGGAACAGCGCCAGCTGCTTCTCGCGAAACTCGGGGCTGGAGGGGGCGGCATAACCGCCAGAGCCCGAGCCATCCTGGCTGTCCCCGAAGTCGAGGAACAGGAATTCGGCGCCCATCGACTCGATCTGCTCGGCCACTTCGGGGCGTACGTCGAAGGCACGTACCACGGCGCCCAGACTGGTCGCGGTGCCGATGGCCGAGAGCCCGGCGACGCCCGCGCCTACGACCAACACCTTGGCCGGCGGCACCTTGCCCGCCGCCGTGACCTGGCCGGCGAAGAAGCGCCCGAACTGATTGCCGGCCTCGATCACGGCACGGTAGCCGGCGATGTTCGCGGTGCTGGAAAGCGCATCCATCTTCTGCGCCCGCGAGATACGCGGCACCATGTCCATGGCCAGAACCGTGGCGCCGGTCGCCTTGCAACGCTCGAGCAAGTCCTCGTTCTGAGCCGGCCAGAAAAACGCGATCAGCGTCTGCCCTTCGCGTAGATAGCCGACCTCTTCTTCTTCGGGTTCGCGTACCTTGATGACAACATCGGCCGTCGACCACAACGCCGTGCCGCCGTCGACGACCTCGACACCCGCATCGCGGTATGCATCGTCGTCAAAACCGGCCGACCGCCCGGCGCCCGACTCGACGACGCATTCATGGCCGAGTTTCTGGATGTGCTGAGCACTTTCCGGCGTCAGCGCCACGCGCGCCTCGCCCTGGGCACGCTCCCTGGGAGCCCCAATTCTCATGCCGCACCTCCTGTTTCGTGTCGGATGGCACCTTGCCAGGCACCGCTTGTCATATATTCGGTAATGTTCATCCTTGACCCCTTGCTCGTCGCATAGAACTCTCCCTCATGGAATCTTGTTCATGTCGATACATTGGAACGTGGCCATGCAAATAACGTCGTCATACACCGGGAACATCGATGTATCTCGAATAAAAGATCTTATTTATTTAAAGAAAAACATCTTGAAAATCAATAGGAAAAACAAAATTTTCCATCATAATCATTGAGTTATAACAAGCATAACACAGCTCTTATGCTTCATGATTACTCACAACTCCTTGTTTTAGCTTGAAATTATTTTATAAACACGACCTATTCATTCTCTTATAGACATCATAAACGATACATTATTTGCACTTTTCTTCAGTTAAGACTCGCGCATATCGAAAGCACGAACGTTGCTTTTCCGATAACGACATTCAACAATCACGACACAGCTCCTCCACGCTCAGCACCTCGACGCCCTGGCGTTCGAGAAGCGCACGTAGCCCATGCGTTGGTCGAGCAACGGCTATCGCGAGACGCCGTCATACGGCGTCTGACGATGTCACGATGAGCAGGAAAGACAGATGACCGAGGCCTCCGGCGCCGGAGCGGCCGCCCAGTGCTCCATGCCCGGCTGCGGCGTAAAGGGATCTTCGAGCAAGGCACGGAATTCGGACAACGGCGCTGTATCGCCAGCTTCCGCCGCCTCGATGACCTGCTGAATGAGGTGCGTGCGCGGCACATAGAGAGGGTTGACCGCCTGCATGGCATCACGGCGCGACGCGGCATCGCGTGATTCGTCCTCGAGACGCTTTTGATAACGCGACAGCCAGGCCGCCAGACCATCCGCCGGTACCTCTTCATGCAGCCACGCGCCCTCATCGAGGGCCCATTCACCCAAGGCACGAAAGGCGCGATGATAGTCGGCACCGGCGTCGGCCAGCAGCGTCAGCCAGTCCTGAACCAGTTGGGCGTCGCCATCTTGCACGTGCTCAAGCCCCAAGCGTGCCCGCATCAAGCGCGCATACTCCTGTTGTAGCGCCGGTTCGTACTCCGCTAACTGCGTACGTAGCGCTTCTGGATCGGCCAACGGCGTCAGCGACTGGCCCAGCACCGAGAGATTCCACAACCCTACCCCGGGTTGTTGATCGAAGCCGTAACGGCCAGAAGTATCAGTATGGTTGGGTACCAAGGTCGGATCATAACGGTCCATGAAGGCATAGGGCCCGTAGTCCAGCGTCAATCCCAGAATCGACATGTTGTCGGTATTCATCACTGCATGCACGAAGCCATACGCTTGCCAGGCAGCGATCAGGCGTGCCGTGCGCACGACCGTATCGCCGAACAGCGCTTCTGCCGGTGCCTCACATTCCGCCAAGGCTGGACGGTGACGCGTAATGACATGCTCGACGAGACGCTGAAGGTCCTCGGTGCGACGCGCCTGATACAGCCATTCGAAGTGCCCGAAGCGCACATGACTGGGCGCCAGGCGCAACAGGGTCGCGCCGGGCTCGACCCGCTCACGCTGGACCTTCTCGTCGTTAATCGACAGAGCCAGCGCCAACGTCGTGGGAATACCCAATCCCGCCATGGCCTCACCGGCGAGATATTCACGAATCGTCGAACGCAGCACCGCGCGGCCATCACCGAAGCGCGAATACGGCGTTTGTCCGGCTCCCTTGAGATGTAGGTCCCAGAAGCCGTCATCGGCCTCCACCTCTCCCAGCAGCAGTCCGCGTCCATCGCCCAAGGCGGGGTTATAGACCCCGAACTGATGGCCGGTATATTTCTGTGCCAGAGGGTCCATTCCCGATAAGACGGTTTCACCCCCCATGACTTGGCGCAATGTCTCTCGTGATGGAGAGTCGTCGTTGAAAAGCGCAGGGTCGAAGCCTAGCGCACGGGCACCTCGCGGACTGATATCCACCAGTCGCGTGTTTTTCCAGGCGGCGGGGCTGACCCGGGTAAAGAAGTCATTGGGCAAACGCGCCCAAGCATTGTCGAAGCGCAGCGCATCGAGTGTCATGGCGACCTCGCGAAGGGGCATATGGGGCTACTTTACACGCCCGGCAACGACCGATAAAAGCGTGCCGAGCGACCAAAAACGCCGCCCGAAGGCGGCGTCGAAACGCGGCGGAGGCAACGCCTCAGGCCGGGCTATCTTCGGCGTCGCCGCTGCTGTGTTCGCGAATCAATTCAGCATTGGTGCGCAGCAGCGCCAACAGCACGTCGAAGTAATTATCACGCACCGAGTAGCTGTCCAGTGTGCGAATCAAGGACTCGGCACTGGCGGACTCGCCTTGTTCTTTCTGCGCAGCCCGCGTTTGACGCATCGCGAGATAAGCACGGTGCGTGTTCAAATTATGCAGGTACGCGTCGATACTCGCCTGGACGCTATCGAAGTGTTGATAGCGACGCTGGCTTCCTTCTTGAGCCAGACCACAGCCATCACCGAAGCAGCGCAAACCGAACAGGTTGTTGCCCTGGCGAGCGAAGCGCGACGTTCCCCATCCCGACTCTTCGACGGCCTGGATGACCACCATTTCCAACGGCAAAGTATCGACACGCGAGAGAAGGTACTCGAACGTGTTGGATGTGCCGCATTCGATCTGGTAGCTATCGCACAATCGTTGCAGATGCGACCGCTCGGCATCACTCAGCGAATCCCGGCGCTCACGCGCGTCGAGCAACCAATCACGCTGGGCCTGGATGTTGGCGTTTTCGGCTTCGACCAGCGGCACCAGCAGCTCGAGAAATGCTGTCTTGCGCTCGGGACCGGCCGCATATTCGCGCAGGTCCGGCATCTCCTCGACGGGATCGAGAGCCGGCGTATCGACGTTGCTTTCGAGCGTGCGCACGTCCCGCGTGGGAGACGCGGCGTGGGCATCCAGGGGTGGCGGCGCCGTCACGCCAAGCCCCCCCAGCAATACCACCGCGATAACGCCACGCCACCGCCGAGAAAAGAACACGTCGTGCCGAATCGGCATGAGACGACTCCTTGAACATGACGGCGCCAGCCTAGCAACAACGAACGTCCATGTTGAGTCAATATTGCTGGCATCAAAATGAAACGGGCCAGCCCATGCGGCCGGCCCGGTAAGCGAACGTCAACGCGACTCAGTTGCTCAGGAGCTTGTTGAGACGCTGGACATAGGTAGCGGGGTCCTCGAGATGTCCGCCCTCGGCGATGATCGCCTGATCGAGCAGGATCCGCGCGAGATCATCGAACCTGGCGTCGTCGGCGCTTTCCAGGCGTGTCACCAACCCATGCTCGGGGTTGAGTTCGAGGATAGGCTTGACTTCCGGCAACGGCTGTCCGGCCGCTTCCATGAGGCGGCGCATCTGATAGCCCATATCGTGTTCGGAAAGTACGACACACGCCGGCGAGTCGGTCAGACGATGGGTGATGCGCACTTCCTGCACCTCGTCGCCCAACGCAGTCTTGACGCGCTCGAGCAGCGACGCCTTGGCCTTGGCCGTTTCTTCCTGTGCTTTCTTCTCTTCCTCGTCAGCCATCTCGTCGAGATCGAGATCGCCCTTGGCGACATCGACCAGGGCCTTGCCGTCGTATTCGGTGAGATGGCTCATCAGCCACTCATCGATACGGTCATGCAGCAAGAGTACCTCGATGCCCTTCTTGCGGAAGATTTCCAAATGCGGGCTGTGACTTGCCGCATTGAAGCCATCGGCCACCAGATAATAAACCTTCTGCTGGCCTTCCTTCATGCGTTCCACGTAACCGGCCAGCGACCGATCCTGAGTCGCACTGTCGGTATGCGTGGAAGAGAAACGCAACAGCTCGGCGATCTTGTCACGGTTGGCAGTATCTTCCGCCAACCCCTCCTTGAGCACGTTACCAAAGGCATTCCAGAACGTCTGGTAGACGTCATCATCTTTGGCCAGCTTCTTGAGCATGTCCAGCGAGCGTTTAGTCAGCGCGGACTTGAGCTTGTCGACCTGGGGATCTTTTTGCAGCAATTCACGCGAGATGTTGAGCGACAGATCCTTGGAGTCGACCACGCCCTTGATGAAACGCAGATAAAGCGGCAGGAACTGCTCGGCGTCGTCCATGATGAACACGCGCTGCGCATACAGCTTGAGCCCACGCACGCCTTCGCGCTGATTGAGATCGAATGGCGCGCGACCCGGCACGTAAAGCAAGCTGGTGTATTCGAGCGTGCCTTCGACCTTGTTGTGGCTCCAGATCAGCGGATCGCTGAAATCGTGTGCCACGTGCTTGTAGAAAGCTTTGTATTCGTCATCGCTGATTTCTTCCTTGGGCCGCACCCACAGCGCCGTCGCCTCGTTGACGGTTTCCCAGGTGACGGTTTCGCTCCCCTCGATCTCGTTGCCTTCTTCATCGTGGGCCTTCTCGACCTTGGGCATGCGCACCGGGACTTCGATATGATCGGAGTAAGTGCGTACGAGATGCTTGAGACGCTCGGCGTCGGCGAATTCCTTGGCGTCTTCCTTCAAGTGCATCACGATTTCGGTGCCACGTGCGGGCTTGTCGATATCCGCGATATCGAACTCGCCTTCACCACGGGAATGCCATTCTACGCCCTGTTCCTGATCGACTCGGCGCGTGCGCACGGTGATTTCGTCGGAGACGATGAAACCGGAATAGAAGCCCACACCGAACTGACCGATCAGCTTGGCATCTTTCTGTTTTTCGCCGGAAAGCTGCTGGAGGAATTCCGCCGTGCCGCTGCGTGCGATAGTCCCCAGGTTCTGGATGACCTCGTCGCGGCTCATGCCGATGCCATTGTCACGCACGGTGACGGTGCCCGCTTCAGCATCGTGCTCGATCTCGACGCGCAACTCGCTGTCATTGCCGTACAGCGTATCGTCATCCAACGCCTCGTAGCGCAACTTGTCGCAGGCATCCGCAGCGTTGGAAATCAACTCGCGCAGGAAGATCTCCCGGTTGGAATACAGGGAGTGAATCATCAACTGCAAGAGCTGTTTGACTTCGGTCTGGAAGCCCATTGTTTCGGCTTGAGCGGCGGTAGTCATGGTCGAAATTCCCCTGTGGCCATAACGGATGCATGTTAAACGGTGAAAAATGCGACGACAGATGTCGTCATGCGCATCGATATGGGGGCCGCGCGAGACTTTTCAAGCGTTTGCGGCCCAGCCATAGTTTTCCATGGTCAAGGGCTACAATCTCAGGACGTGGTATCGGGCGGATCGATGCCTTTCCAGCGGCGGTAAGGCGCAAGCGAATGGTCGACGCGGGTCAGCAACCAGCCGACGATGAAGACGTCATCGATCACTCCGATGAGCATCAGGAAATCGGGAATGATATCGAATGGCAGGATCAAGTAGGCCACCGCCGCCGTCATCCAGCCGCACGCCGCCCAGGGCACCGGGCGATAACGACCGGCAGTCACGTCGCCCAGCATGGGCACGAACACACGCAGCGCGCGGGCGATGCGCATCAATGCCCCGCTGCGCTGTTTGAGCCGCGACCATAGGGCCAATCCTCGCATGAACTTCATGGCATGCCTCCTTGGCGTTGCGTGCCTGCTGGCGTCATCATGCAGAGTGTCGCCATTCGACAACACTACCCAAGGCGTGTCCCCTGAGCGAGGATGATCACATCATTATCCCGCCAGGCAAGCAAGGAGACATGGAAGATGCTCGCATCGCGGCTTCGCCAACGCTGGCTGACGCTATTATCGGTGGCTTCGCTAGGACTTGCGTTACAAGTCACCGCCGCCCAGGCACACTCCGACACTCAGGCGCTAGACGCCGCAGATCGCGCCATGAAAGACGCACTCGATGCCGCCCGCGATCACCGCTGGTCACGCATCGATAACGCCGCCATCGACGATCATGTGCTGGCCGGCTACGTAGAATATCACCGCCTCAAGGCGCATCTGTCGAGCGCCCCTGCGGTGGAGGTAGAAAGCTACATCGCACGCCATACCGACTCGCCCCTATCGGACTGGATGCGCGGCCAGGCACAGATCGCATTTGGCCGCGACGGCCGCTTCGACGATCTGCTGGCCATCAGCGATGGCAAGCCCTCGGGCACCATCCGGCAATGCTATTACTACACCGCCCTGCTTGATCGCCAACCACAAGAAGCCGCGCAAGGCGGACGCGAACTATGGCGGGTTGGCCATTCGCAACCTAGCGCCTGCGACCGGTTGTTCGACACCTTGCGCGAACGCGGCGATATTGACGAGGGCGATATCTGGACACGGCTGACGCTGGCCTGGCAAGGCGGCGAGAGTCGCCTCGTCGGCTACCTGGCAGACCAGCTCGACGGCGACTGGGACACGGGTATCGACGCACTCGAGCGCCTGCGCAGTAACTATGCGGCAATTACCGAAATCCCCACCGATATCGGCCCCCAGGGGCAAGGCAGCGGCGCACTCTTCACGGCCGCCATGCACAATTTCACGCGCGCCGACACAGAGGCCGCGCTCGAGGCCTGGCGCAAGATCGCCCCCCACCTCTCGTTGAGCGACACGCAACGCCATACCATCGAGCACGATCTGGCGTTTTATTCGATGGTACGCGACGTCGATAACAATCTTGGCTGGGCCGACGACGCCTTGCCCCGTCTCGCGGATGGCGACCTATTCGAATTGCGGGTACGCAATGCCCTGGCCGATCAGGACTGGGGCGAGGTCATCGACTGGATCGATGCGATGCCGAAAGCCACCCGCCAGAAGGCGCATTGGCAATACTGGCTGGGCCGCGCACTCAATCAGCGTGGCGACACCGAGTCCGCGCAAGCCGCTTGGCAACTTGCCGCCCAGGAGCGCGGATTCTTTGCCTTCGCAGCCGCTGACAAGCTCGGCCAGCCCTATGCCTTGAATATGAATATGCCCGACGTCACGCCACTGCAAAGCGAGCTGGCCGCCATGCGACCCAGCGTCCAGCGCAGCGAGGCTCTGCGGCGCATCGATGAGCCAGGGCTCGCACGTAGCGAATGGTTCCACGCCATCGACCAGGCCAGTGCATCCGATACCGCCGCACTCAACGCCTACGCGCTGGAGCGGAGCTGGTACGACCTGGCCGTGCATGGAGCAATCATGGCCCAGCAATGGGATGCCCTGGCGTGGCGTTTTCCTTCAGCGTACAAAGCGAACTTCGATCAGTGGGGCCAACGCAACGGCGTCGACCCCTACCTGCTGATGGCGATTTCTCGGCGGGAGAGCGCATTCAATCGCCAAGCGGTCTCGCCGGTCGGCGCACGCGGGCTCATGCAGCTCATGCCGGACACCGCATCGCATGTCAGTCGCAACCTGGACATCGATGCACCAAGCCGCGGCGAGCTCTTCGAGCCGACTACCAATATTCGCCTGGGGAGCGCTTATATTCGCGACATGATGGAGCGCTATCGAGGCAATCGCCTCGCCGCCGCTGCGGCTTACAACGCAGGTCCCGGAAGTGTCGACCGTTGGCTGCGCGAGGCTTCCGGTAATTTCGATCTCTTCGTGGAGCGCATCCCATACCACGAAACCCGCGCTTACGTGCAAGCCGTGCTGACGTATCGCGTCATCTTCGAGAGCCTCGCCAAACAAGGCGATTCGCAAGGCGTCGCACTGCTGACCCAGGCCGAACGTGAAGGCATTTACGACACCACGTTGCTGGCCCGGAACCCGTAAACGCAAGCGCCGACGCTCCTCAGGGCGTCGGCGCATCACTAAGGCCTGCGGACTTTCTCAGGGGCGCTGAGCCAGCGCCAGCTTGACACCGAAAAGTACCAGCACAGTGCCGGTGGCCCCTTCCATCATGCGCGATACCCAGCGTTTGGCTAGCCATCTGGCGGCACTTCCCACCATCAGTACCACGCCCATCTGCCATATATTGGCAAGTACGAAATGCACGCTTGCAAGCCACAATGACTTGGCCAACGCCGGATCACCCGGCGCAATGAACTGCGGCAGAAACGCCATATAGAACACGACAGTCTTGGGATTGAGCACATTGGAGAGAAAGCCTTCACGCAATGACACCCAAGTGCTGACCCGCTCCTTGCATACGCCCATTTCGGCTACTGGTAAACCGCTACCTCTGCGGGCGCTAACCAGACTCCTGAGCCCCAACCAGATCAAATATCCCGCGCCGAGCAGCTTGAGCGCGTTGAAGGCCCATGCCGATTGCAGCAGGATCAGCGAGATCCCGAGCGCCGAGACGGTGGCATGCACGAACAGGCCAGAGCAGATCGCAACGCTGGTCAAGATGCCATCGCGCACGCCCCCGCGCGAGGTGTTACGAATGACCAGAAGCGTGTCCACGCCCGGCGTCAGCGTCAGCAGTGTAATCGCCACTAGAAACGGCCAAAACTGGGCGTCGAAGAACATACCTGTTTCCTGAGTAGAAGCGTGAAAAGACGCAGTATAGAACCGGACGCGCCAGGCGGCGCGCTGCCTACCAGACCCAGAAGGCAAATACGGCCGTGCCCACGGTCAATAACAGACCGATCAACAGCAGCAGCCCATCGTCCGCAGTCATTCCCAGCCCGATGACGGTGATCGCCAGCGCCGGCATCGCCGCCGCAAAGGGGAGCAATTCCAGAGGAATCATGCCTATCGCAAGCACGATGACCAACACCGCGACGAGGCGGCGCGCGGCCGGTTGCAACAATATGTCCAGGCGCTGTGCCAGCAGCTTATCGATACGTTGCGTCCAGGGACGAACGCGTTTGACGGTGCGGTGCAGCTTGTCATGGCTGATGCCCCGCTCACGCAATTTCCTCGGCAACCAAGGCGATTGTCGCCCCAGCAACTGTTGCATCGCCATCAAGACGATGAACACGGCACATAGCGTGGGCACGCCGGGCACACCGCCAGTGGGCAAGAATGCCAGCAATGCAGGCAAGGTAATCAGGGGGCCGAAGCCCCGCGAACGAAACGTCTCAACGATATCCTGCAGGCGGATAGTCTTGCCATCGTTGGTCTCGTCAAGCGTTTCCAGCAACTGGGTCAAACTGATGCGCGACTCCATGCGCGATTTCTCCTTGGGAGCGATTGTCGATGATGCCCTTGCACGGTGGAAGACCGCATACTATCAGCCAAACAGATCACGCCTGGCATGTTTCATCGAAATCTGGTCATTGAGCGTCCAGAAATCGTACAGGACACCCAACATGAACAATCCACCGGTGACGAGATACAACAACCCGGTCAGCCATTTCCCCATGTACATGCGATGCAGACCGAAGATGCCCAAGAAGGTCAGCAATATCCAGGCAAGGGTGTAGCTGGTGGGTCCCGCCTGAAAACGCAGGTCCGCCTGACGATCCATCAACGGGATCAGGAAGAAGTCGACCAACCAGCCGATGCCCAGCAGGCCTAACGTGAAAAACCAAATCGTGCCGGTGATGGGCTTGCCGTAGTAAAAACGGTGCGAGCCGGTAAAGCCAAATATCCACAACAGGTAGCCCACGACCTTGCTATGCGTATCGTTCGCAGCGACGGCGGTATGGGACACGTGACAACTCCTCCAAAATTGAACTGGCGTGATCCGCCCCAACTCCAGGATGCGATATCACCATGACAGACGCCCAGGCTGCGCCAATGTTCCCGCCGCGTCGTTGACGATTTTGCATGCCAGGCGACGACGCTCGTCAGACAGACTCCAGGCAGCAATATGATGCCTTCGATCAAGGCGCCATGCTTTACCCACGGCGTACATACCGACGCTCTGGACGCCCCCCCCGAATTTTCGATCTATTGTGCATAGACGGTGCATGGTACCGGGAAAGGCCCCTCGGCAATAACTTGACGCCTACCCTAGGCTAATGCATTTTCCGCTGCGTAGGTTGGCAAGTCGAATGTCGTCAGCTGTTAATCGAATTCTCGATGTCCCTTGCGCATTCCCTCCTTGTCTTACCCACGTACCATGGCCACCCATGGGTCGGCCCGCATCATTACTTCGCCAGTTAAGGAATTTGAAATGGCAACTGGCACTGTCAAGTGGTTTAACGACACCAAAGGCTATGGCTTCATCTCTCCAGAAGATGGTGGCGATGACCTGTTCGCACACTTCTCCGAGATCCAGGCTGAAGGCTTCAAAACGCTGCAAGATGGCCAAAAAGTGAGCTTTGAGGTCACCCAGGGCAAGAAAGGCCTGCAGGCGTCCAACATTAAGGTGGTCGGTTGATTCCGATACCCCAGCGATCGTGAGATCGATAGCAGGCTCCGAACGCATGAGAGCCCACCGTTAGGTGGGCTCTTTTATTTCCATAGACGTTACAGCTAGCCCCTATAGTGGGCGCCTACCAACGCCCTCAGAGCCGATATCAGGACTGATTGTCACCATCAGCCGCTTGATCCATTTCGTCGGCGGCTTGATCCATTTCATCCGCCGCTTCGTCGGTTGCTTCGTCGGCTGCCTCTTGTGTTTCGTCGGCGGCATTATCCATTGTATCGCCAGCCTCATCGGCAGCGTCTGAGGTGGCGTCTTGCGCTTCGTCGACCTGTTCGCCCGCTTCGTCCATGGCGTTGGAAGTTCCTTCGGCGGCTTCGTCTCCCATTTCTTCCATGTCGTTGCTGGCTTCGTCGCTCATCTCGGCCATTTCATCGCCGGACTCATCAGCGGCTTGCTGGGTTTCTTCAGCTGCCTGTTCGCTATTGTCTGAAGTCTCCTGAGCGGGATCGTCACCGCTATCGCAGGCCGTCAGGCCAAGTGACATCACCAATGCCAACGCACTCATCGTCCATTGCTTATACGTCATCATTTCGCTCCTTGAGTCGCTTATTTTGCCGGGGGCCGGCACTTTCCTAAAAGCCCATGAGGCCATCCAGGCCTCATGGTACAGGGTTGGCAAGCCCTACGTGCCGGGCTCGCCAATATCTTCGTACCAAATCTCGGGACGTTCGGCGATGAACCGTTCCATCAGCGCCTTGCACTGCGGATTGTCGTATACCGTGAGCGTGACACCACGTTGGCGTAATAATGTTTCCTCCCCTTGAAAAGTCGAGTTTTCGCCAATCACGATCTCGGGGATGCCATGGAGCAAAATGGCGCCACTGCACATGACACAAGGTGACAGTGTGGTATAAAGCACCGCTTCACGATACACATGCGCCGCCAAACGGCCAGCATCTTCCAAGGCGTCCATTTCACCGTGCAGAGTGGCACTGCCACGCTGCTGGCGTTGGTTATGGCCACGCCCGATGATAACGCCCTGATGCACAAGCACAGAACCGATGGGGACCCCGCCCGCGTCGTATCCTTTGCGCGCCTCGTCGATGGCTGCCTGCATAAATGGGTCCATGTCGATCCTCTTGTCATTCACCTTATGCACCACGTTAAGCTCGTTGGCTTTTGGCACTTACGCATTAATTAATTTCAAGCGTAAGCATCTCGAAGGGCCCTGGGCAAACGAGCACGCAAGACAGATCATCGTGCCTCACCCCTCATCGTTTTGACATGAGTACAGTGCAGACGACGAAGGCGCCGCCAAGGAAAGCGCTCCGGGTATCAACTCAGCGCGAAAGCGCGCGTGGCAACAAGGCTCGCCATCAAGATTCAGCGGCAGGGCCGCTTCACTTTCGAATTCGACCCAAGGCACCTGCAAGTACTCGACGAACTCGCCGCTTTCGGGGAGGTTTTCCAGCTCGTCGATAAGCTGCTTCATCTCCCTGAGCGAGGTGAAATGACGCACGATAAGCAGTTCCAGTAGGCCATCATCTACCTTTGCCAGGGGAGTCAACTGCTGGCCGCCTCCCGCGTGAGAGCCATTGCCCAGAGCGAGCAGGAACAAGGGAACGTTGCGCTCTCCATCGGGGAGCCGCAAACGGCCTTGGTATGGTTGGTAATTCCAGGCCTTGAGCATGCCCATCAACGAATAGGCGCCCCCCCCTAAAAGGCGCTTGAGGGGGGCCGGCGTCGAATTGGTGATCTGGGCGCCGAAGCCGCCCGAGGCAAGGTTGATAAAATAACCCCCCCCCAGACTGCCCACGTCTATATCGTGGGGGCGGGCCTCCAACGCCACGCGCAACGCCTCGAGAGGGGCCAATGGCAATTCCAGGCCACGTGCGAAATCGTTGGCACTGCCCAGCGGAAGGATGCCGAGGGTCGGCCTTGCAGCTTGGGTCAGTTGCATCAAGCCGCCAACGACCTCGTTGACCGTTCCATCGCCGCCGCCGGCGATGATACGCTTAATACCCGCTTCGCTGGCTTCCCGTGCCAAGCGCACGCCATCACCGACTTCCCAGGTCACCCGCACCGCCAGGGGGTGACCCTCTTCACGCACACGCTCCACTGCCTCTCGGATCTCCGGAAGCTGGGCGGATTTACCATTGAGAATTAGCCATGCATCACCATCGCTTGCGGCAGGCTGGAGTGTTTCACTCATCGCTTTATCATCCTCGTTCCCTGAGACACGCCGGCCTCTCGTCTCGCTCTATACACATGGCACCAACAGGCCTCATATTCCCTTGAGCACCTCGAAACCATTGCCTACCGTCGTCGGCAGAAATTCCTCGACATGATATTGCGCCACGCCGGCGACGATAAATGGGTCTTCATCAAGCCAGGCCGTCAAACGCTCCCGCGACGTCGCTCTGGCCAAAATGATGCCACCACTCGGTGGCGATTTACGCCCCGACGCGATGAACACGCCACGCTCGATGCCTTCCCGCACCCATGCCATATGAGCCATTCGATATGGCTCGACCGTGTCCGGATCGACCACATACTCCAGTGATACGATGAACATGGCTGCTCCTTGATGTCTGCCGCCTGGCACGTCACGTTGCCTTGCGTATATTTACAAACTCATGCCGTCGGCGCCACTCGCCAGGAAAGCCACAGCAAGGGCGACACCAACACAACGCCGACCAATGCCAGGGCCCATTGCGGCGATAACGGCATCGCCAGCAATAGCGTAGCCAACAACGCACCGCCGCCCAACTGCAAGGCGCCCAGCAAAGCAGCCGCCGTCCCGGCACGCTCACGAAACGGCTCCAGCGCTAGGCTCGAGGTTGCCCCCAACGCCAGTGAAAAGCCCACGGAGAGCACCCCTACCGGTCCCATGAAGCCGACTGACGACAGCGGCAATGCCGTAACGATAAGCGCCTGCAAGACGCCCGAGACGATGATCAACCCCAGCCCTAGACGCACGGTCCCGACGCGCCCGAGGCGGTGAATGAGGCGGGGTGCGAAGAAAAACGCCAGAATATTGACTACAGCGTTGGCGCCGAACCAACCGCTGAATGCCAGTTCCGAAAGTCCCAGCCGGTCTACCAGTATGACCGGTGCGGTCGACACATACACCAGGATTGCCGACATGATCACCCCGGCCAGCCCCGCGAAATAGACAAAGCGAACACTCGTCAGCACCGGTCGGTAGCGGGCCCAATGATAAAGTCGCCGTTCGGGAACCGTGTCCTGAGGCCGTGTCTCGGTGAAACGCCATAAGGCGACCACTCCCAGCACCGCCGCGAAGACGAACATGAACGCAAAATTGCTGCGCCAACCGAAGGTCACCGCTAAGCTCCCGCCGATGACTGGTGCCAATGCAGGAATGATGCACAGCGTTCCATTGAGATAACTGTAGAGTTTCGCGCCTTGCTCGGCCGTGAAGCAATCACGCACTGCGGCAAAGGCCACCGTCATGCTCGCGCAAGCCCCCAGGCCTTGCAGCACACGCGATACGTAAAGCGGCCCGAGACTGGTCGCCATCATGCCCAGCAGTGCCCCCACCATATACACCACAGTGCCGCAAAGCAGCACCGGGCGACGTCCGAAACGATCAGTCAGCGGGCCGACTAACACCTGCCCCAGACCAACGCTTAGCAAGAGTAATGTCACGGTGAACTGGAGTCGACTGAACGGAACGTCGAACTCATGCGCCATGACCGTCAGTGACGGCAGGTAAATATCGATCGCCAGTGGCGACAACATCACACAGCCCACCAGCAAGGGAAGCAAACGGGCACCCGACATGATACCTCCACGGCGACAAAAAAACGCCACCTTACCCCGAACACGCAAAGATGCAACTGGCCAATGACGCGAGTGTTTTCCTGCTGGGACGTCGCCTGAAAAGTCAACACGCATGGATACCTTCAGAAAAAGGCCTAAAGCTCATGCCCACCCCGCCGATATTTCCTTTCAGGGCAAAACTCCATGCAATGCCTCGTGTCCGCCGATCATCCATCGCACAGGAAACGCCATGCCATTCCGCACCTGGGGGGTCGTGCTAAGCGCCGTCCTATTGGGCGGCTGCTTCGGGGTCAATACCTCGCAGGCCCCCATCGCCACGACCTATCCGATCAGTGAGCAGCAACGCATGCAGGCCGCACACCATTGGGAAGTGCTTGCCGAACACGAGGCAGACGAGATCCTCGCCAAGCGTGATTTGTGGGGCAAGCCGCTCTATGTCGAGGAGCATGAACAGGAGACCGCCTTCAGCCGCGGGTTTCGTTCATTGCTGACCAGTGAACTGGTCGAGCAAGGTGCCATCGTTCGCACCCAGTCGGATGGCGCCGCCCATGTCAGCTTCGACGTTCAGGTGATCACTCACGAGGACCGCGGTTTCATGCGGCCTCCCCAGGGTGCTTTGACTACATTGGCCGCTGGCATCGCCGTGGCGACCATTCCTTTCAATCACTGGACCGAACCCGCTCTAGGCTTGATTCCTGCAGCTGCCTTGGCCGATACGTTCAGCGGTAGCTGGAGCACTACCGGCCAGCAGGAAGTCATCATCACGACCCAGGTCAGTCAGCACGACACACTGCGCTATTCGTCCTCGAACATGTATTACATCAACGCGGGCGATAGCGATCATTACGGTGCGTCCGACACCGGCGATTCCGCCGGATTACCGCTATCATCCGACTGGTGAGGAGAGCGCTCGACATGTCATTCAACCAACGCCACACCAGGTACGTCACATTACGCCTGCTGACAATGGCCATACTGTTGCTGGTTCTCTCCGGTTGCAGCCTTCTTCAGAACCGTCAAGCAACGGCCCCCGAGCCCAGCATGCTGACGCGCGTAGATGACGCCGCTGCTAAATTACTCGCCACCAGCAGCGAGCAGCTCGGCAACCAGGCACCGATCATCGCCACCACGTTCGTCGACATCGACCAACTCGATCAATCGTCGACTCTCGGGCGCACGCTATCCGAGACCTTTACCTCGCGTCTCGTCCAGGGCGGCATGAATGTCATCGAAGTCAAGATGCGCGACAGCCTGTACATCGAGCAGAATACCGGGGAACTGATTCTGTCCCGCAACGTACAGCGCTTGAGCGATAACCACGATGCCCAGGCCGTATTGCTGGGCACCTATGCGCAGGGCGAAAACAAGCTGTTCGTCAACGCCCGTCTGGTACGCATCGCGGGCCGCCAGATCTTGGGTGCCGCGAGCTTCGAAGTACCAATGGACAACGACATCAGGGCATTGCTGCCTTCCAACTGGTAAACGCCTTTCCTGGTAAACGTATCGCCCCTTGTGACTGGCCCCGTCGCGGGCTGCATCAATCACCGGTCGGCGACAGCTGAAATTCCAACAGCGTCTCATGGTTGCGCAAGTCGGTGGCCAATAACGGCAGGTAATGGCGGTCGTGCGTCCGCAGCATCATGCGGTATTCGAATTGGCGCCCTTCGTCACGCGTGCGATAGCTGAGGCTTTCGATATGGCATCGGTGCGCTTTCATTAGCGCATTGATCTCTGCCTCATCGAGTATCCGCTGGCTATCGAAGCGTAGAATGCAACGCGCGAAGGTACGGCTCGGCATACGCGCCTCGACCAAACGAAACAACGATAGCGTCAGCAAGGTCACTCCCGTCGCCAGCAACCCCGGCAGCCAGAAGCCAATGCCATAGAGTATACCCAGCGCAGAGGTGATCCATATCGAGGCCGCCGTCGTCAGTCCGCGTACTGTCAGTCCTTCCTTGAAGATCACCCCGGCGCCCAGAAAGCCGATGCCAGTCATGATGCCCTGCGCCATGCGCGTGGGATCGGTTCTGATCGTTTCCTCGGGCACATCGCTGCCTAGCCACTGCCACTGGTAGACCGTCACCATCATCAACAATGCCGACGCAACGCAGACCAGCGCATGTGTCCGAAACCCCGCAGGGCGCCCATGGAAAGTACGTTCCAACCCGATCAGGCTCCCCGCCAGCCAGGCCATGCCCAGGTGCACCACTATCGTCCATGAGATCGTCGACATTCGCCTCTTCCTTCTCCAGCGTTATCGTCTATCGTGTCAGCATAGCGTCTGCCACTGTATTCCACAGGATCCACGACGATTTCCCACTTTTCGATAGAAGGATCGCTGCGTGAGCCACCCGTCCAACCTCACGCCACCCAGTCGGGTGGAAGACGACGAATATGACCTGCACCTCAATGGCGGTCCCAGGCCATCGCGTGCGGCAGCCGTCCATGAGTCGATCCGGGAAGAAGGGGAGACAGAGCTCAAACGCGCCGCATCGGCCTTGTTCTGGTCGGCGATCGCCGCTGGCCTGTCGATGAGTTTCTCGATGCTTGCCAAGGGGCTGCTGCACGCGCGCCTACCGGACAGCGACATCGGCTATCTCGTCGAGTCGTTCGGCTACACTATCGGCTTTCTGGTCGTCATCCTCGCACGCCAGCAACTCTTCACCGAGAATACCGTCACCGCAGTGCTACCAGTCATGAGCACGCCACGCATCATGCAATTTCTCAAGCTATTGAGGCTATGGGGCGTGGTACTCATCGGTAACCTCGTAGGGGTGGCGGTTTCCGCGTACGCGCTCCTCTACATGCCCGTGTTCGATGCCGAGACACATCAGGCCTTTCTCAGCCTGGGGCATCACATCATGGAGAACACTGGTAGCCAGATGTTCGCCAAGGGCATCATCGCCGGCTGGATGATCGCCACCATGGTCTGGTTGCTCCCCGCCGCTGGCAGCGCCAAGATCTGGGTAATTCTGATCGTCACTTATCTCGTCGCACTAGGCGGTTTCACGCACATCATCGTGGGCTCGACGGAAGTGATGTACTTGATGTTCGCCGGCCAGGCCAGCCTGGTTGAGTACCTCCTCCACTTCGCCCTGCCGACGCTAGCCGGCAACCTGATTGGTGGCACTTTCATCTTTGCCCTCATTAGCCATGCACAGGTGCGCAGCGACACCTGAAGGAATATCTTGCAAATACCTGATTCGGTACGCCCTCACGCGTGCCGATCTTGTCCATTCGTCTATGCCGTTTTATGCGCTCTCACGGACGAGACACCGAATAAAGCCCAACACGCTCTCTTGATAACCAATTTTTATCGGCATGCCTAGTTTCGGAATTAGCGAAGGGCCCCAATGCCTGTTAAAGCTTAAGTGGCTCATACCATCCACCCGGCTTGTACCGGATCCATGACGAGGGACAATAACAATGGGACACGCCACATCACGCACCCCCTATTGGCTTGCCGCAGCGCTGATCATGGGACTCGCTACCCCCGCGCTCGCCGACTATCCTGAGAAACCCATCACGCTGATCGTCCCCTGGGCCGCCGGCGGCGGGACCGATGCCACGGCGCGCATCATCGCCAAGGCTCTGGAGGAAGAGCTCGGCGAGACCATCAATGTGGTCAACCGCACGGGCGGCAGTGGCGTCGTGGGGCATACCGCCATCGCACGAGCTAAACCCGATGGCTACACCCTCGGGCTAGGCACAGTCGAGATCAACATGATGCATTGGCAAGGCCTGACCGATCTCACTTATGAAGATTTCACTCCCATCGGGCAGATCAACTTCGACGCCGCCAGCATTAGCGTCGCCGCAGACGCCGACTACCAAGATCTGGGCGAACTGATGGATGCGATCCGCGAGCAACCCGACGGCCACTTCAATGCCTCCGGTACCGGACTCGGGGGTATCTGGCATGTCGCGCTGGGTGGACTGTTGATGGATCTCGACATGCCCGCCGACAAGGTCAACTGGATCCCCAGCCAAGGCGCCGCGCCAGCCATGACGGAGCTCTCCTCCGGGGGCGTCGACATGGCCGCCACCTCGCTCCCCGAAGCGCGTTCGATGATCGAATCCGGCCGCGTGCGTAGCCTGGGCGTGATGGCCGAGGAACCTCTGGAAAGCTTCCCTGATGTGCCCACCGTGGCCTCGCAGGTAGACAGCGATTTCACCACGGGCGCATGGCGCGGCGTCATCGGGCCACAAGGCATGGACGCCGACATCGTCGAGACGCTGGAAACCGCCTTGCACGCCGCCTACGAAAGTGACACCTATCAAACCTTCATGGCCAAGCAAGGCTATGGGATGCAATGGAAGGACGCGCAAGCCTTCGGCGACTATATGCAGAAAAGCGACGCCGAATTCGGTAAGATCATGAAGGCCATCGGGCTCGCCAAAGAATAAGCATCAAGCGATACGCCACGACCGCATTGCTATTCATACGGTCGTAGCACATCGACTCCTTACCCTGCTAGGCCGGGGCCTGCGCCTCGGCCGCTAACTCCGACATCGTGCCTTGATGCCCCGCGCGATTGAGCGCGCTCAACACCGCCTTGAGCGAGGCACTGACGGTGTCGCCGTCCTCAGCCATGCCGCTGATGCGCTGCCCCGCCACATTGAGTTGCACGAAGGCGATCGCCACGGCGTCGCTGCCCTCGCCCAGCGCGTGTTCGCTGTAATCGACGACGCTCACCGATTGCCCTGTATGGGCTTGCCAGGCAGTCATGAACGACGAAATGACACCGTTGCCCTGGCCACTCAAACGCACCGCACGACCGGCATCGTTGAGTGACACCGTCAAGCATTCGTCAGCGTCACGATCCAGCCGGTATCCGGTCAACGAGAGCGGTTCATGCCGGGAGAAGGTCTCGGTCAGCACCTCGCGAATGCGCTGGCTGGATAACTCGCCACTTACCGTCTCGCTCACTGCCTGCACCGCCGGGGCAAGCTCCAGCGCCATCCAGCGCGGCAGGCTGATACCGTAATCGCGTTCGAGCAGGAACGTCATGCCGCCCTTGCCGGACTGGCTGTTGACACGAATGACCGCCTGATAATCACGCCCGATGTCGCGCGGATCGATCGGCAGGTACGCCACCTGCCACGGCTCGTCCGCTTGCTGCTTTCTGAGCGACTTGCGGATCGCATCCTGATGACTGCCCGAAAACGCGGTATAGACCATTTCCCCCACCCAAGGATGACGCGGGTGCATGGGAATCCCCGTGCATTCCTGCACCACCTCGATGATTTCGTCGGGACGCGACAGATCGAGCTCGGGATCAATGCCCTGGCTGTACAGATTCATCCCCAAAGTGACGATATCCATGTTGCCGGTGCGTTCGCCATTGCCCAGCAACGTGCCTTCGACACGCTCGGCGCCGGCCAGCAAGGCAAGTTCGGCGGATGCCACCGCGCCACCGCGATCGTTGTGCGTATGCACCGAGATGATCACGCTGTCGCGGCGGCTGATATGCTGGCAGAAATACTCGATCTGGTCGGCGTGATGATGCGGTCCGCCCACCTCGACCGTGGTGGGTAGGTTGAGAATGCACTTTTTCTCCGGCGTCGGCTGCCAGACGTCCATCACCGCTTCGCAGATCGCCAGCGAGAAATCGATCTCGGTACTGGAAAAGCTCTCGGGCGTGTATTCGAAGCGCCAATCGACGTCGGGATAGCGCGCGGCGTGCGCCTTGACCCAACTCGCCCCTTGTACGGCGATGTCGATGATGCCCTGGCGGCCCATCTCGAACACGCGTTCACGCTGCACGGTCGAGGTGGAATTGTAGAGATGCACGATGGCGCGCTTGGCACCGACCAGCGATGCGAAGGTTCGCTCGATCAAATGCTCGCGGCACTGCACCAACACCGCGATGGTCACATCGTCGGGAATCTGATCTTCTTCGATCAGCCAGCGCACGAAATCATAATCGGGTTGACTGGCCGACGGAAAACCGACCACGACTTCCTTGATGCCGACCTTGATGATCTGGTGCCACAGACGCTGCTTCTGTTCGACGCTCATCGGCTCGAGTAACGCCTGGTTGCCGTCGCGCAGATCCTCGCTGACCCAGGTCGGTGCCGCCACTAGGTCGCGCTCCGGCCACTGACGATCGAAGGCCGGCACACGCGGCGCCGGGCGATATTTGCGATGGTCGAAACAACTCATGACAACAGTCCTGTGAAGATGAATGAGCTTGTAGCAATAATCACAGTCTACGCCGCCACGCCCCGCAGGCGATTGCAAAATCAGCCTCAAAGAAGATAATTTTTAGCATATAATTCCAACATCAAACCAAAAAGAGAACGGTAATGCCAAAAGAGAGCGCAACAGTCGGCGAGGTAACGCTTGACCGCTACGATCGCCAGATACTCGATATCCTCCAGCGCCATGGACGTATCAACAATCAGGAACTGGCCGAGCGTATCGGCCTGTCGCCTTCACCTTGCCTGCGGCGCGTGCGAGCGCTGGAAGACAGTGGCCTGATCACTGGCTATCGTGCCCTGGTGGACGCCAAACGGCTGGGCCATAGCCTCACAGCGCTATTGCACATCTCCATGGATCGCCACACACCGGAGCGCTTCGCCAATTTCGAGGCCAAGGTCGCGGCGCTGCCTCAAGTGCAAGAATGCTTGCTGATCACCGGCCAGGAGGCCGACTATCAGCTCAAGGTCGTCGTCCACGACATGGATGACTACCAAAACCTGCTGCTCAATCAGATCACGCGTATCGAAGGCGTCACCGGCGCGCACTCCAGTTTCGTCCTGCGCCGAGTCCTCGAGCACCGCCCAGTCCCGTCGCATACGGACGCGTCACACTGACACCGAGCATTAGACACTGGTGCAATGGTGGACTCGCCGAAAGACTGTTACGTTTTTTGCATGCAATAGTCATCTATCGAAAAGGACATATGCCATGCAACTGCCGCGCAACCCTTTCAAGGCGTCACTGACAGGCGATATCCGCTATGGATGCTGGGCCGGTTTCGCCACGGGCTACGCCACGGAGATTCTGGCCACCACAGGGTTCGATTGGCTGTTGATCGACGGCGAACATGCACCCAACACCGTGCCCACCATCCTCGCCCAATTGCAGGCCGTTGCCGGCTATCCTTGTGCCCCGGTCGTGCGCGCCGTCAACCATGATCCGGCCTTGATCAAGCAACTGCTCGATATCGGCACCCAGACATTGATGATTCCCATGGTCGAAACCGCCGAGCAGGCAGCCCAGTTGGTCGCCGCCACACGCTACCCGCCGCAGGGATTTCGTGGCGTGGGCGGTGGCCTGACGCGCGCCACACGCTGGGGCGAGGTGGAAGACTACATGACAACGGCCCATGAAGAGTTGTGCCTGATCGTGCAGGTAGAGTCTCGCAGCGGAGTCGACAATGCCGACGCCATCGCCTCCACCCCCGGCGTCGACGCCGTGTTCGTCGGCCCCTTCGATCTATCCACCGACATCGGGCATATCGGCAGCCCCAATCATCCCGAGGTCCAGGCGATGATTCGACACACACTGGACGCCACCCACGCCGCCGGAAAAGCTGCCGGCATCCTGGCCCCCGTCGAGGCGGACGCCAGACGCTATGCCGACTGGGGGTTCGATTTCATCGCCGTGGGCATCGATATCAGCCTATTGCGACAGGCCGCCAAGGAGACCGTGTCACGCTACAAGGTCGACCAATAGACTGATACGGTATAAGTTTTAGCTATTACACAAGGAAATTCGCGCATGAAACGGATATTCATCGCCACCACGATAATGGCCACGCTCGGAGCCGCCATATCGCTTGCGGCTTGCACGACCGGGGCCCGTGAAACGCCGTCTACCCCGGCCAACGAAGACACCACGAACTATACGCTGGCACCCTACCCGGTCACACTGCGCGCCGATGCCTCGCTCGAGCGTATCACCGCGCCACAATCGGGTTACTTCGATACCGGCAGTTGGCAGATTGCGGATGAAGCATCTGGCGAGCGCCTGATCACGCTGGCACTGCCGGGGTCCAACGAGGTTACGGCCGCACACTGGCGAATGGGCGCGAGCCGCGACGCTGACGCGATCTCCAACTGCCTGACACCGCCGCCCAACGCCCATTCGCAGTCCACGGCACGTATCGCTGATCATGACTTCCAGGTCTTCACGCTCGGCGACGCCGGCATGAGCCACTTTCAGCGGGTCAGGGGTTACCGGGCCGTGATCGACGACACCTGCTATGCCATCGACCTGATCGTCAACGGCACTCGCGGCGAAGTCTACGATCCCCCTCGCGAGCCACCGTTCTCTACAGAACACGCCATGCAGCGCCTGCGTGAGATCAACGACGGGCTCTCGCTGCAATGAAAAAATGCCGTGACGCTTGGCGCCACGGCATTCTTGACCAGTCACTCCTGAGCTTAGGCGTGGGTATTGATCTGCGTACCCACGGTACCGGTCGTCGCCAGAGACTGCTGGGGGGAAACCGCTTCCATCAGTTGCGACACGTGTGCCCCCTGATTGTTGAGCGACTCCTTGAGCAGGCTCGCCTGCGCCTGTTGATCGGCGTTATGCTGTTGCAACGCCATCGCATTTCCCACGGCTGCGTTCACGGATGAATCCATGAAGCTCCTCCCTTCAAGTGAATGAATGCGCTTTACGCCCTCTAGTTATCGGCTAGGGCGCAACAAACTTTCATCGCCCACGACCGACAGCGCACGCACTACACCTTCAGCATGCAAGAAGAAAAGCATAAAGGCCACCCCATCCTAAGGCGCCCCCTGCCATCCTGGCGCCTCGCCGCATAGAATGACGGTCCACGGCCATGCGCCGACAGTACATGGGGCGCTACGCTCATCTAAGCACGCTCACAAAAAGGATGTGACATGCAGATCGATAGATTCTTCCACTGGCTCGGCGAGTTCCTCGGTGACGCCTTGCGCGCCATCATCGATGCTCTCTCTACGCTATTCGCGGGGTTGTGGGTAGCCATCGACCGCTTTTTCGACGGCCTCGCCCGTTCATTGGGCGTCGATCCCTCACTCATCAACCTGGTAGTGCTGATCATCGGCGTTTGGATGCTTTACAGGGGGATTCGCGCACTTCTTCGGCGTGGCTTCGTCGGCGGTCTCGTATGGCTATTCCTCGGCTTGCTGGTGCTCGGCTGGCTCATCCGCTGAGGCGCTTTGCTGTAAAGTCCCACACGACACCCACCCACGCAAAAACGCCGCTGCCAAAGCAGCGGCGTTTTGCCGTCACTTTTTCCTGCAAAGTCGGCTATCAGGCTTCGGCCAGCGCCCGCTCGATCATTTCGTAAACATTGGGCGACAGTTCCTCGGCACGAATGCGTTCGAGTTCGGCCTTCATCAACGCCTGGCGCTGCTCGTCGAAACGCTGCCAGCGCGTCAGCGGCGTAATGATGCGCGCGGCGATCTCGGGATTGAGGCTGTTGAGCTCGATCACCACATCCGCCAGCAGGCGATAGCCCTCGCCGTCGAGGCGGTGGAAGTTGATGCGGTTCTGCGCCGCGAAGGCACCAATCAGCGCGCGCACCTTGTTGGGATTCTTGAGCGAGAACAGCGGATGCGCCATCAGGTATTTGACGCGTTCCAGCACATCCTCCTGCGGACGCGTGACCTGAATGGTGAACCACTGGTTCATCACCAGCGGATCGTGCGCCCACTTCTCACCGAACGCCTTGAGCGCCGGTTCCGCGATATCGCTGCGCGAGCTGTGCACCAGCATCGTCAAGGCGGCGCGTACATCGGTCATGTTGTCCTCGGCGTCGACCTGCGCCTCGGCCAGCGCCACGCCCTCTTCGTCTTCGATACTCATCAGGTATTCGAGCGCCACATTCTTCACCCGACGCCGCGCGATCTGAGTCGGCTCCGGCGCGTAGGGCTCATCGCTCCGATGAGCTTCATGAATGGCCAAGAATTCGTCGCGCAAGGCCGTGGCGAGCGACTCCTTGACGAAGACGCGCGCGGCGTGGATGGCATCCACATCAACCATCGGCTGCTGCTCGGCGATATAGGCCTCCGAAGGCAGCGTCAGCATCTCGGCGAGCACGGCCTTGTCGTCGGTCTCAGTGGTCAAAAGGCGCCGATACGCGTCAATGACGCGCGTATCCATGACCTTTTCAACCCCGTTGCGATGCGCCGCGATGAGGTCGTCGAGGGCCAGCATGGTCAGCCGCTGCCCCGCATCCCAGCGGTTGAAATCGTCCGCGTCATGGGTGAGCAGGAACGACAGCTCCTCACGCGAATACGGATAGCGCAGATAGACCGGCGCCGAGAAACCACGCAACAGTGACGGCGTCGGCGCCTCGTCGATCCCGGTGAAGACATACGTCTGTTCAGTGTCGCGCAGGTGCAGCACCGTCTCATGACCCAACGACTCACCGTCCAGGGTCAACGCCATGTCGTTCCCGGACTTGGTACCTACCAGCCCCATGCGTACCGGAATGTGCAGCGGCTGTTTCTCCGCCTGGCCGGGGGTGGGCGGCGTGCGCTGGGAGAGCCGCAGATGATACTCGCACTTGGCGTAATCGTATTCACCATGAGCGTCGATCTCCGGCGTGCCCGCCTGGGAATACCAGCGCATGAACTGGTTTAGATCGAACCCCGAAACTTCTGCCATGCAGTCGACGAAATCCTCGATGGTCACCGCCTGACCGTCGAAACGCGCGAAGTACAGGTCCGAACCCTGACGGAACGTCTCCCAACCGAGGAGATGACGCAGCATCCGCACGATCTCGGCACCCTTCTCGTAAACTGTCAGGGTATAGAAGTTGGAGATCTCGATGTAATGGTCGGGACGCACGGGGTGTGCCGTCGGGCCAGCATCTTCGGCGAACTGCGCGGTGCGGAAGAAGGAGACGTCCTCGATACGTTTGACCGGCGCCGAATTGATGTCGGCAGAAAAGCTCTGGTCGCGGAAGACGGTGAAGCCTTCCTTCAGCGAGAGCTGGAACCAGTCGCGGCAGGTCACGCGGTTGCCCGACCAGTTATGGAAATACTCATGGGCGACGATACCCTCCACGCTCTGGAAGGCCGCATCGGTAGCGGTTTGTGGATGCGTCAGCACCGCCGCCGAGTTGAAGATGTTGAGCCCCTTGTTCTCCATGGCACCCATGTTGAAGTCGTTGACGGCCACGATCATGAAGCGGTCGAGATCGTATTCACGACCGTAGGTCTCTTCATCCCACTGCATGGCGCGCTTGAGCGAGGCCATGGCATGCGCGGTCTTGTCGAGATTCTCCGGCTCGACCCAAATCTGCAGCGTGACATCGCGACCGCTCATGGTCGTGAAGCGGTCCTCGACCTTTTCCAGTTTCCCGGCCACCAGTGCGAACAGGTAGCTCGGCTTGGGGTGCGGGTCTTCCCAGGTCACGAAATGCCGTCCCTCCGGCAGCTCGCCGCTTTCCACCGGATTGCCGTTGGAGAGCAGCACCGGCGTATCGGTCTTGTCACCCACCACCGTGGTGGAGAACGTCGCCATCACATCCGGGCGGTCGGGATAGAAGGTAATGCGACGAAAGCCTTGTGGTTCGCACTGAGTGCAGAACATGCCGCTGGACACATAGAGACCCTCAAGTGCTGTGTTGGCGGCCGGGTCGATCGACACCTCGGTATCCAGCAGGAAGCGCTCAGGCACGCTGGTGATGGTCAGCCCCTCATCATCGACCTCGTACTCATCGGCTTCCAGCTCCTGTCCATCCACGGCGATACGCACCAACGACAGCTTGTCACCGGCGAAACGTAGCGGGAGCCCCGCCTCGCGCTCGGGGTGGCGCTCGACATGCAGGCGCGCCGTTACGGTCGTCGCCGAGGGGGCCAGGTCGAATTTCAGCTCGGTGTGCGTCACCCGATAGGCGGGCGGCAGGTAATCCTTGAGATGGGTCGCTTGCGGTTTGGACATCGATCGACGCTCCTTGAGATCGGGGCATGCCTTCGCCCCAAGACATCGCCTCGCGCTTGAAGCACGAGGCACATGCCGAGCATTGTACGGCGTCCGGTGGAGTCGGCTCAAAAGTGCGGCAACGCCGCGCCTCTATCGCGCGCTCAGCGAGACTCCTGGCGCTGGCTGGAGGCAGATTCCTCGAAGGACGACAACACCGGGCAACGTCCCAGCGACGGCGTCGGGCGGGTCAAAATCCACACCGCGATGCCCATCAGGCCAATGATCAACGCCACACGCAGCACGAGGGAGCCGACCGTGAAGGCGATCACGCCCATCGAAACAATCAGCATGGCGCATGCCATCCACTTGGCGTGGCGGGGAATGGCGCGTTCACGCTCCCAGGCGAGAATGGAGGGGCCAAAGCGCGGATGACGACGAATCCAGTTGGCGAAACGCGGCGAGCTTTTCGAGGCCGCCCAGACCGCTACCAGCATGAAACACGTCGTGGGCATGATCGGCAGGAACAAACCGACCACGCCCAGAGAGAAGCTGACGCCAGCCAAGCAGATGAACAATAGTTTGCGTATATCGTACATGCCGCGCCACCTTGCCATGATAGAGGGGAACGCCGGACTTCATGCTAGATCGCTGGCAGGCATGGCGAAGCCCGACGCTACCTCATTCATTGAAGCCCGAATAGCGTATCCAGAGAAATCGTCCCTTACTATCGAGACAATTATCGCCAAGGACTGGACACGTGCGTTCATTCTAGCGCAAAGCAAGGGGCCAAGACCAAGGCAGAGAACTCATCAGCGCCCGGCCATGACAAGAAGGGACTGGGGCGAGTCCCTTTCAATCGCGAAAATTCGTGTACTGCAGGGCCAGCTCGGGGCCAGCATCGCTCTTCAACAAGGCGATTGCCTGCTGCAGTTCGTCACGCTTCTTGCTGGTGACACGCACCTTGTCGCCCTGGATCTGTGCCTGCACCTTGAGTTTGGCTTCCTTCAGACGCTTGACGATGTCCTTGCATTCCGGCTGTTCGAGCCCCTGCTTTAACACTACGTCCTGGTGGGCACGCACGCCGCTGGCAACAGATTCCTTGATGTCCATGCAGCGTGCATCAATGCCACGGGTAATGAGCTTGTTGCGCAGCACATCGAGCATCTGCTTGAGTTGAAAATTCACCTCGGCTTCGAGGGTCACCGTCTCGCCCTCCAGAGTGAAACTCGCGGTCACGCCCCGAAAGTCGAATCGGGTCTGGATCTCGCGATTGGCTTGATCGACGGCGTTGCTGGCCTCGTGCTTGTCGAACTCGGAGACGATATCGAAAGATGGCATGGCGCTTTCCTCACTCAGGTAAAATCGGGCGTGATTCTAGCAGTATGAAACACGTGCACGCTTCTCCACGACCACACGACATGGATGTCTTCCTGGCGCATCTAGAGCGTCACACGGCCTTGGCAACGCGCTGACGACATCCCCGAGTGCCGGCACGGACGCCTGAACGCCCCGTTCAGCCTTCGAACAGCAGCAGCAACGAGAGCGCGGCCAATACCCACATGGTGGGCTTGATCTCTTGGGTCTTGCCCACCGCCAACTTGACGATGACGAACGTTAGAAAACCGAAGGCGATCCCGTGCGTGATCGAATAGGTGAAGGGAATCAATACCATGGCGACAAAGGCCGGAATCGCATCGTCGAACTGGTGCCAATGGATCTTGCGAATGGGATCCATCATGAACACGCCGACCAGAATCAGAGCCGGCGCCGTGGCAATCGCCGGCACCAACGACAGCAGCGGCGAGAGGAACAGAAACGGCAAGAACAACACCGCCACGACCACCGCGACGAGCCCGGTGCGGCCACCCTGGCTGATCCCCGCGGCGGATTCTACATAGGCATTGGCCGGGCTGGTTCCCAGCGGCCCGGAGATCAACGCGGCACTGGCATCGACGATCATCGAGCGACGAATGTTGCGCGGATTGCCATCGGCATCCTTCAAGTCACCCGCCTCGGAGACTCCCATGAAGGTTGAAAGCGCATCGAAGAAGGTCGTGAACAGCAGCACGAAAATGAACGGCCAGTAGGCCACTGATAGCGAGCCCCATAGATCGAGCGCCATCAAACCGCTTAAATCCGGCATGGCGAAGACCCCGCTGAAGTTGACCAGTGTCGACGACGCCATATCCTCGGGAAAGTAACGGCTCCCGTCGCCCCACCAGCGGCCGATCGGCACGCTGGCCAGCGTGGTGAAGACGATCCCCAGAATCAGCGCGCCGGGCACATTGCGCACCACCAGCCAGGCAGTGACCGCAAAGCCGATGAGAAACGTCACAAGCACCGGATCGAGCGAGGCCATGCCCACCACGGTGGCCGGGTTGGGCACGATGAACTGCGCATTGACCAAGCCGATGGTGGTAATGAATAGCCCGATGCCGCAGGCAATGGCGTAACGCAATTGCGCCGGGATAGCATCGATCACCAACTGACGTGCATTGAACGCCGCCAGCAACGCGAAGATGACCCCGGCCCAGAACACGCAACCCAGTGCAGTCTGCCATTCCATGCCCGCCCCCAACACCATGGTGTAGGCGAACAGCGCGTTGATACCCATGCCGGGCGCCACCAGAACCGGATTCTTGGCGTAAAACCCCATCATCACACTGCCGAAGAAACTGACCAGCACGGTGGCGGTCAGGGCACTGGAAAAGGGGACGCCGGCATCGCTAAGCACCGTCGGATTGACGACGATGATGTACATCGAAGCCAGGAAGGTCGCGATCCCCGCCAGGATCTCGGTGCGCGGGGTGCTCCCCTGGGCCCGGATGCCGAAAAGTCGTTCGAACACGTCGCGTTCTCCACACAGGTTGGATTGGGATGAGACGTCGCGCAGTATAGCCAATCCCGCCCCCCATGCTCATCCCCCCAACTTGTCTGAAAAATGCCCGTCACGTCATGACTGCACAAGGCCGCTTGCCTGTGCCATGATCTGACAAGCATTCACGCGCACCCTCACGCGGGAGAAGACCATGAGTTCAGAAGACAACCTGCTGCCGCTGATCGTCGAGCCCGAGCAGCTCGCCGAGCATCTCGGCGCCCCCGAACTATTGATCGTCGATATACCGCTCAAGGCCGAAAGCTACAGCGAAGGCCACGTACCCGGCGCGGTGTTCCTCGATCATCGCCGCCTGCTCGTCGGCAGCGGCACGGTGCCCAACGACATTCCCGACGAAGAGACGCTTTCCGCGCTGTTTTCCGAACTCGGCCTGACCCGCGACACGCACGTCATCGCCTACGACGATGAAGGCGGCGGCTGGGCCGGGCGCCTGCTATGGACGCTGGAGCTCATCGGCCACACCCGGTATTCCTATCTCAACGGCGGCATCCATGCCTGGCGCGCCGACGGGCAACGCGTCGAGCGCGAACCCAGCACGCCCACGCCCAGCGATTACAAGGCGACGATCCATCAACCCCAGGCTCAGATCCGCCGCGAAGAGCTCATCGACCGCCTGGATGAACGTGAACTCGCGGTCTGGGACGCCCGCTCACCGGACGAATATCGCGGCGAAAAAGGCAAGAACGCCCAAATGGGACATATTCCCGGCGCCGTCAATTTCGAATGGACCGACGCCATGGATCCCGAACGCCACCTGCGCCTGCGCGATTACGCCGAACTCATCGCCGAGCTCGAAGCGAAAGGCCTGACACCGGATAAAGAGATCGTCACCCACTGCCAGAGCCACCATCGAAGCGGCTTCACCTGGCTGGTGGGCAAGGCTTTAGGCTTCGAGAAGATGCGCGCCTACCCCGGCTCCTGGCAGGAATGGGGCAACCGCGACGATACACCGATAGAGAAATGATAACCGCGAGCCGCGAGCCGCGAGCCGCGAGCCGCGAGCCGCGAGCCGCGAAAACGATGAGCGCCGCTTGCCAAAAGGGCAAGCGGTTCCCGTAGCCCGTAGCCCGTAGCCCGTCACCAAAATATTGCGATGCCCCGCCGCTACGACTAATGTGGCGAGTTCTCTTCCATTGCCGTGGATATGCCCGTGGATCGCGACGAACTCTTCGCCAGAATGCAGTACCCCCTTCCCCACCACTTGATCTCGCGTGGGGTGGGCAAGCTTGCCGAGAGCCGCACGCCATGGCTCAAGGACTGGGCGATTCGGCGTTTCATTCGTACCTTCGATGTCGACATGAGCCAGGCGCTCGAAAGCGACCCCGGGGCTTACGCCTGTTTCAATGACTTCTTCACTCGCGCGCTGACTCCCGAGGCGCGGCCCATCGGCGAGGGCATCGTCTCCCCTGCCGATGGCACGCTGTCGCAGTTCGGCGCCATTGATAATGGCACCCTCGTCCAGGCCAAGGGGCATACTTATTCACTGACCGCCCTGCTGGGGGGCGATACGCATCACGCCGCGCCCTTTCGGGACGGCCACTTCGCCACGGTCTATCTCTCGCCGCGCGACTATCACCGCGTGCACATGCCGGTGACAGGTACCCTGCGTGAAATGATCTATGTGCCGGGGCGGCTATTCTCAGTCAATCAGGCCACTGCCAATCACGTGCCGGGGCTCTTCGCCCGCAACGAGCGCCTGGTTTGCCTGTTCGACACCGAACACGGCCCGTTGGCGATGGTATTGGTGGGCGCGATGATCGTCGCCGCCATCGAAACAGTCTGGGCGGGTCAGGTCACCCCACTCAGCGGGCGTGTCCAGACGACGCGTTTCGACGAACCCATCGTGATCGAGAAGGGTCAGGAAATGGGTCGCTTCAAGCTGGGCTCCACCGTAGTGATGTGCTTCGGCCACGACGTCGCGTTTCGCGATATCTGCACCGACGGCCTGGTGGTCAGCATGGGGCAGTCCCTAGCTTCCTAGGTCGTGTGCCGAGACAGAGTCACCATGCCGAGCGGGGCAAGGCCGTGTTCCCCAGTAGCACGGCGCTGAAATAACGTGGCACTAACAGCGCGGCGTGGCAAACGCCATCACCTCCGCCACGCTCGCCTTGCCCAGCGCGAGCTGTATCAACCTGTCGAGCCCCAGTGCCACGCCACTTCCCGCCGGCATGCCCGCTTCGAGCGCCGCCAGCAGGCGGACATCGGCACCCACCTCGCCGTGCCCTAGCCGCTGGCGTTCTCGGTTATCCTCAACAAAGCGTGAGGTCTGCTCCTCGGCATCGGTGAGCTCGTCGTAACCGTTCGCCAGTTCGAGGCCGGACACGTAGAGCTCGAAGCGCGCCGCGACGCGTTCGCCTTCACTGTCGCGATGATGCCGCGCCAACGCCGCCTGACTGGCCGGATAATCGATCACCACGTCGATCCCCTCGCGGCCCAGCGTCGGCTCGATGACCAGGCCCATCAGCAGATCCAGGCAGCCGTCGCGGTCAGCGTCTTGCATGTCCAACCCGCCACGCTCACCGGCCAGCCGGCGCAGCGATTCGAGCGGCGTGGTAAACGGATCGACCTGCAACTGCTCGCGGAACAGTTCGCGATAACGACGCAGCCGCCGAGGCCCGGCCTCGGGCAGCAGCTCGCGCACCAGCGCCACACTCTCGTCAATCAGCGCGGAAAGCGAAAAGCCCGGGCGATACCATTCGAGCATGGTGAACTCGAGATTGTGACGACGCCCCACCTCGCCGTCGCGGAAGCTACGTGCCAACTGAAAGATCGGGCCACTGCCCGCCGCCAGCAAGCGCTTCATGTGGAATTCCGGCGAGGTCTGCAGCCATAACCTTTCGCGTCCACCCGGCGTCGAGGCCTCCAGCGACAAGCTCGCCAGGTGCGGGTCGGTACTGCCGCCATGGCCCAGCACCGGGGTTTCCACCTCCAGCACATCGCGCTCGGCAAAGAATGCCCGCACTCGCGCAAGCAACCGCGCCCGCTCGCGCAGCGTCGCGATACTCGCCGTGGGCTGCCAGTCGTCAGGCATGGGGGTTCCCCTTAAGTCTCGGGCCGCGAGCCGCGAAAATCAGCGTGTTGCCCTTAAGCGAAAAATGCCAGCGACGCTGGCATTTTTCGCTCGAAGCTCGAAGCTCGAAGCTCGAAGCTCGAAGCTCGAAGCTCGAAGCTCGAAGCTCGAAGCTCGTAGCTCGTAGCTCGTAGCTCGTAGCTCAGTTTAGGCCCGCGAGACGTATTCCCCCGTCCGCGTATCGACCTTGAGCACTTCGCCTTCGTTGATGAACAGCGGTACACGCGCCACCGCGCCCGACGACAGCGTGGCCGGCTTGGAACCGCCTTGCGCGGTGTCGCCCTTGAGGCCAGGATCGGTCTCGACCACTTCCAGTTCGATGAAGTTGGGCGGCGAGACGGCAATCGCATTGTCGTTCCACAATGTCACGGTGTAGACGACCTGCTCCTTGAGCCACTTCTCGACATCGCCGATGGCCTTCTTGTCGACCGCGTACTGCTCGAAGGAGCCGTCGGTGCGCATGAAGTGCCACATGTCACCGTCGCTGTAGAGGTACTCCATGTCCAGTTCCAGAACATCGGCACCTTCCAGCGACTCGCCGGACTTGAAGGTCCGGTCCCAGACACGCCCGGTGATCAAGTTACGCAGTTTGACGCGGCTGAATGCCTGGCCCTTGCCCGGCTTGACGAACTCGTTCTCGAGGATGCTGCACGGATCCCCGTCAAGCATGACTTTCAGACCGCCCTTGAATTCATTGGTAGAATACGTCGCCATGATGCCTCGCTAGTTGCATGCGTCGTAGCGTGCGCTACGCAGATTGCTCGATGCGCCTCGTCATGGGATGACACCACCGCCATCACGAGGCCCATAGGAAATAGCCACACATGATAACCCGAACATCCATTGCTTTGCAGAGCGCGAATGCCGAGTCCGGCGAAGACGGTCCCGAAGGCGCCACGTTGACCCCGCGTCAGCACTCGCAGGACTGGCAAGCCCAGTTGCGCGATGCGGTACGCGACCCGCACGCACTGTGTCGGCATCTGGGGCTCGATCCCGCCTGGCTGCCGGGCGCCGAGGAAGGGCACGCCCTGTTTCCAGTACGCGTGCCGCACGCCTATCTATCGCGCATTCGCCATGGCGATGCGGACGACCCCTTGCTGCGCCAGGTGCTGCCCCTGGAGCGGGAAAGCGACAGCGTCGCCGGTTTCGTCAGCGACCCACTCGAGGAAGCCGAACACCGCCCGCGCCCAGGATTGATCCACAAGTATCGCAACCGCGTGCTGCTGATCGCCAGCCCGGCCTGCGCCATCAATTGTCGCTACTGCTTTCGTCGACATTTCCCCTACGCCGAGAATTCACCCTCGCGCGCGCAGTGGGAGTCCACACTCGACTATCTGCGCCAGGACACCTCAATCAACGAGGCCATCTTCTCCGGCGGCGACCCCCTGGCCTCGCCCGACCGTCGCCTGGCCTGGCTGGCCGAGCGCCTGGCGGACATTCCGCATCTCAAGCGCCTGCGCTTGCATACACGCCTGCCGGTGGTGATTCCCGACCGCGTCGATGGCGCGCTGCTCGACTGGCTGGCGGCCACGCGGCTACAGACCGTGGTGGTGGTGCATATCAACCACCCCAACGAGATCGACACGCACGTCGCCGAGGCCATGGCGCGCTTGCGCGGCGCCGGCGTCACGCTGCTCAATCAGAGCGTGCTGCTGCGCGGGGTCAACGATGACGTCGAAACGCTCGCCCAGTTATCCGAGCGGCTTTTCGAGGCGGGGATCCTGCCCTATTACCTACATGTGCTCGATCCCGTCGAAGGGGCTGCGCATTTCGATGTCTCCGATGCCGAGGCGGTGTCGCTGGTCGAGACGCTACGCACCCACCTCGCCGGCTTTCTGATGCCGCGCCTGGTGCGCGAGATTCCGGGGGAGGCCAGCAAGACGCCGCTGGCCTAGATTCTGTACGACAATTGCCATCGCTCGCCGACTTTTCGTACAGAACTTGGACGACTCCGATGGCCTCACGCCGACAGGGCGCGCGCCACGATCTCGCGTTCCCGCTCGGGCAGCGTCAGCGCTGACGCCAGCTCGTGCCCACGCGGGGACATCTTGCGCCAGGTCTTGGCGACGATGCGCACCAGCTTGTCGTCATCGTGTTCACGGGCGAAATCGCTGAAATAGTGCGCCATGAAGACCAGGCAAGCGGCGTCTTCCAACGCTTGGGTGTCCGCGTCGCGCTTGAGGTTTTCCTTACGAATCAAGGCACCGACATGCTCCACCGCCGCCTCGTCATAGCCTGCCTCGCGGACGATCGTCTCCGCCAGCGCCGCTTGTCGACGCCCGAGATCGCGTCGCCAAGCCAGATAGCCGGGGCGATCGCGCGGGTAGTCGTCACGCGGCACTTCCCAGCGCCGCAGATGCTGGGCGCGCACCGCCAGTTGCAACGGCTCCGAAGCCTCCGGGGCGACCCGCGCCAGCCAGTCACTCATGCGCTGGGCATAGAGCAGCTCGGCAGGCTGTTCGCCCTCTTCCGTCATTTCGTGCTTGGGATCCTCGGCATGGGCCGTATCCAACGCCTCCTGAGCGAACTGAAAGGGCGTAGTCCCGGGCATGCTGATCTCCTTAGGATTCGTGCCTAAACGTTGATGTCTGGACGTTTATATCTGAACTTTTATCTCTAAATGAGGCTCATCGATAGCGCTGCCCGCGATATTCCAGCCAACCGTCGGGATGATCGCCGCCGGGATCGCGATGCGTCCAGTGCACGACGCCACCCTCGCTATTCCACTCATACTCACCGAAGAAACCCACCGTGTCCCCGGCTTGCAATCCCTCGAGCCGGGGCGCCAAATCGATGTTGTGCGCGATGAGCACGGTCTGCCCACTCGACAAGCGCAGAATGAAGCGCTGATGGCGGCCGCCTTCGTTGTCATCCGGCAGCACGCGTACCACCTCGCCGCGTGCTTGGACCTGAAGCCCGCTATGGTGCTGCCGATATGCCTCGCGCAGGGTCACGACGCCCGAACGCGCCCCTTCACCAGCCGACGGTGCCGACACCGATGGCGCCAGGACCGCCAGCGCTCCGGCGAGTACGAGTACCGCCGCCGCGAACGTCAGACCGAGGATGATCGCACGGCGGCGCATGCCCATGCCGACCTCAGACCTCGCCAAGCGTCTCGGCGGTGACGTTGGGCGCAGGCGCCTGCTGAGTACGCCAATGGCGGTTCAACGCCCCGAGCACCGCCTTCATGGAAGCGCTGGTGATGCTCTCGTCAATGCCGACACCGAATACCGGCATCTGCTCGACACGCACCTCGACATAGGCCACCGCTTCGGCATCGGCGCCCTGGCCGCGCGAATGCTCGTGATAGTCGATGATCTCGACATCCAACCCGTGGGCCGCCAACGCCTTGATGAAGGACGCCAGAGGGCCGTTGCCCTCGCCGGCGACGTGGCGACGCTCGCCCTGTTCATCGATCTGGGCGTCGAGGCGCACGCGAGGGCTATCGTCATCCGAACTCAAGCGATGATTGATCAGCGCGTAGGGATCGCGGCTGGTGAGGTATTCATCTTCGAAGGTGCGATAGATCATTTGCGAGGTGATCTCGCGCCCGGTGCGCTCGGCCACCGTCTGCACCACCTGGCTGAACTCGATGGACAGGCGGCGCGGCAGCTCGATGCCGTGTTCCTGTTCCAGCAGATAGGAGACGCCGCCCTTGCCTGACTGACTGTTGACGCGGATCACCGCCTCGTAGGAGCGCCCCACGTCGAGTGGGTCGATGGGCAGATACGGTACGCCCCAGGGGCTCTCGGGATGCTCGCGGCGCTCGGCCATGCCCTTCTTGATGGCATCCTGGTGCGAGCCGGCAAAGGCCGTGAATACCAGGTCTCCGACATACGGGTGGCGCGGATGCACCGGCAACTGGTTGCAGTGTTCCACCTCGCGCATCAGCGGCGTGATGTTGGAAAAATCGAGCTGTGGATGCACTCCCTGGGTGTACATGTTCATCGCCAGGGTGACGATATCCACATTGCCGGTGCGTTCGCCGTTACCAAACAGCGTGCCTTCCACGCGGTCGGCGCCGGCCATCAGCGCCAGTTCCGCCGCCGCCACGCCGGTGCCACGATCATTGTGCGGATGCACGCTCACCACCAAGCTATCGCGCCGCACGACGTGACGGCAGAACCACTCGATCTGGTCGGCATAGTGATTGGGCGTGGCAATTTCCACGGTGGCCGGCAGGTTGACGATCATCGGCTTGGCCGGCGTCGGCTGGTAGACCTCACTGACCGCATCGACGATATCCACCGCGAAGTCCAGCTCGGTCGAGGTAAAGAGCTCCGGCGAATACTGGAAGGTCCAGTCGGTTTGCGGGCGGGCCGCCATCATCTCCTTGATCTGCGCAGTGGCATCCTGGGCGATCTGGATGCATTGCGACTTGTCGACGCCGAATACCACCCGGCGGAAGACCGGATCGGTAGCATTGTAGACGTGGACGATGGCGCGCTTGACGCCTTCCAGCGCCTCGAAGGTACGCTCGATGAGGTGCGGCCGCGCCTGGGTCAGTACCTGAATGGTGACGTCGTCGGGGATCGCGTCGTCTTCGATCAACTCACGCACGTAATCGAAATCGATCTGCGAGGCCGAGGGAAAGCCGACCTCGATCTGCTTAAAGCCGGTCTTGACCAGCAAGTCGAAGAAACGCCGCTTGCGCTCGAGATCCATGGGATCGATCAGCGCCTGATTGCCGTCGCGCATGTCCACGCTGCACCACACGGGCGGGTGCGTGATACGCTGCGCCGGCCACTGGCGATCGGGAAGATCGACGGCCTCGAAGGGACGGTATTTGGTGGAGGGATCCTTGAGCATCATGGCGTTATCTCCTTCAGCGATATGCGATGGTAAAACTTCCCTACTCGAACACGACGACGCCTCGCGGCGAATAAGCACCACGGGGCATCGGCAATGACATGACACATCGGCTCGCGATCCTCATCGCGGACCGAAGAGCACTCGACAACGGTGCGAAAAGCATTCGGAGAGGTCGGGGAGAGAGTGGCGGTGTTCGACATGGCTGACGTTTTCTTCGTTGGACTGGGCTTCGTTAGACCGGGAGGGTGACGATGCGCGAGGCATCCGTCGGCTCATAGGCCGCTGGTAAGTCGTAGGTCTAAACGTAGTAGTCGCATGTCGAAGATCGTCATATAGCTAACTAAACAGCTGCGCGCATGGCTGTCAACTGCCACTCACGATAATGGTGCCTCCTCATCGAGCGCCGCATGACCGTCTTGCCACAGGCGTATCAGCCACGCCGGGGCATGCGGCTCGTCAAAACAGCGCTGCCAATGCGGCTGCCCGGTACGGCGCGAGGAAAGCGTGAGGCGAAAAAAACGGCCATCGGGCGGCGTGCGCGCTGCCTCGGGCAGCCCCGCCAGGGCTTGCAACCCCGCATCGAGACGCACCCACTGCAAGGGCGTCAGCCGGTCGCAATCGATCTCGCGCGGCGCGGCCAATCCCGGTAGATAGGCGAAACCGCCCTCGCGCACGACCTCCAGTCGCGTATCGCCCGACAGCACCGGCAGCTCGGCGTGGCTCATGAGATGACGCCCACCTCGCGCCATGCCTCACCCACCGCGCGACGCTCGCGACTCTCGAGCCCGTAAAGACGCTCGGCGTGATCGAGCGTCAGGGCGGCGAAGGCCGCGAAGTCCGCTTCGCGACTCAATGTCGCGTCGCGTATCGCGGCATACCATACCGGCCCCACGCTTTCCCAGGCAGGTGCATCGAGGGCCACTGCAGCAAGGTAAAATGCACGATTGGGAATGCCTGAATTGATGTGCACACCGCCGTTGTCGGCTTGCGTGTCGACGAAATCGCGCATGTGCCCCGGCTGCGGATCGCTGCCCAGCACGGGGTCGTCATACGCCGTACCCGGTGCTTTCATGGAGCGCAGCGCCTGACCTTGCACCCGATCGGTCAGCAACGCCGCGCCGATCAGCCAGTCAGCAGCCTGAGGCGACTCACCGGCGTGGTACTGCTTGACCAGAACCCCGAACACATCGGCCAGCGACTCGTTGAGCGCCCCCGCCTGATCGGCATAGATCAGGCCGACATCGCGCTCGATCACACCATGAGTCAATTCGTGCGCGATGACTTCCGGCGCCGCCGTGAAGCGCCGAAACAATTCGCCATCACCGTCGCCGAAGACCATCTGCGAGCCGTCCCAGAACGCATTGTCGTAGTCGCGAGCGTAATGCACGGTGCCAATCAACGGCATGCCACGATCATCGATGGAATCGCGCTCGCAGACCTCCCAGTAGAACCGATAGGTCGCGCCCAACCATTCATAGGCTTCGTCCACGGCCACATCGCCGCTCTCGGGCTGGCCTTCTTCTCGCACCAGGCGCCCGGGCAGCGTTTGCTCGTGCTCGGCGCTGTGAATTCGACGATCGGGGCGCCCGGCAACGGCCCGCGCCGCATCCCGCTGCGGTGCCGGCACGCCACGCTTGCGAAACCAGTGATCGGCCTCGAGCGTCTGCTGGGCACAACGACGTAGGCGTACCGAGCCCTGCGCCGCGACGCGCTCGAGTACGTGGGGCGGCATGATACCGCACGCTGAAGTCTTCGTATCCGGCATGAACTTGGGCCCTCGATCGGCTATCGGGTATGCCCAGACAGTGTGGCTCAGGATGCTCTATCAAGCACAACGAGACGTGCTAAACCGGCGTCAGCCGATAGTGCGCGGCATTGACGATTTCCTTCAACGCACCCAGTTGCTCGATGTCATGACCGGAAAGCGGCTGGTCGAGACGCCGTTTGGGATTACGAGTATTGAGCACGACATGCACCTGGCTAGGCGTGCCATGCGTATCGTGACGCTGAACCCAGGCGAGCGCGCCGTTGGCGTAGAGTGCCAGGGAGCCGATCGGCGCCATGCCGAAGCGGCGGATATAGCGTTGTACCCAAGCATTGTCGAAGCCCTCGGCCTGTGTCAGTAGATGTCGATAGACCTCGCGCTGCGTCCAGGCGGCACGCCCAGGGCGCGTCATGACGTCGGCGACATCGACCACTGCCATCATGCGCGCCAGCTCGGGCAATGCATCCCCCCGCTTGCCCGCTGGGTAGCCGCTGCCATCGAGTCGCTCGTTGGCCATGCCGATGACTTGCTCGACGACATCACCCTCCAGCCAACGGCAGTCGTCCAGGCGCTCGCGTATCACACCGACGTGAGTGTGAAGCTGATCCTGCTTTTCCGGGCTCAACACTTCATCACGCAACAAGACATCGGGCAGCATGCCCTTGCCCAGATCGTGAAGCAGGGTACAAGCCACCACCGCCTTGAGGCGCTCCGGCGCCATAAGCCGTGACTGGGCAAGGTCCAGCATGCGCACGGCCACCATCAGGCTATGCTGCACCAGGTGAGATTCCTGGGTAAAACACGCACTCGCATACAGCAGCGCCTGACGATCCTGCTGCCACAGTGCCAGCAGCGTATCGGTACTGCGCGAGAGCTGTGTCGAGGCCACCGGCTTACCGCTTTTCAACTGCACCAATTGCGCGTTGAGATAATCGGTGACCTTTTGCAGCCGGGACGCCATCGCGCCTCCCGGTTGCGGTTGCGACTTCGCCTGGCGCGAGTGCGACGTGTCATGCTGGGCAGCATCGGACGATTGAAAAAGTGTCGAAGGCTCCAGAGGGCGTCCGGTATGCATGACGGTACGTGCGCTTTCGCGCTCGACTTCCTTGACGCAGTACCACACCAGGCGCTCCATCGCGGACGATAAATCGATGAACTCGCAGCCCGCCTGTGCCTGCGTCCATGCCTCGTCGGTGCTCACGTGGCGAACACTGGCCGGCAATTCGAAATGACGCTGGTTGGGAAACGTCAGGCGAATGCTATCGATGGTCTGCTCGGGCTTGAGCGCGGCGGCCGCAGCCAGCGGCAGCTCAACCAGGCAACCGCCCAGCGAGAGATTGCAAAGCCGCCCTTTATACGGCGTGTCCTCGCCCGCCACACGCAATGTGACGCCGACCTCCATGTCGGCACGCAGACTGGCTCGAAAGTTCTGGCGTCGATGCACCACGGACACCGATTGCGGATAATCGCATATGGCCAGAAGGCGCTCACCCTGTTCGTGCCATTCACGCACCACGAGCGACTGGGTGGTCAGCATTGCCCCCTCGACCTGTCCCATCAACTGGAATGTCTCGCCGCGCCGCAGCCGAGGAACGATCTCGCGAACCGCCGAGATATCCAGGCACAGCGAATCTTCCTGAACGATGTTCATGACCACCACGGGCCACGGCGCTCCGTCACCGCTCTCGAAGCACAGACTCACGCCCCCGGGCAGGGTAAAGGCCTCGAGAAAGCCGTAAAGTTCGCCGGGGTGCGTGATGTCTTGGGTGGGTGCGGAATCGGGTGGTGACATTTAGGTCTCGACGCTGACGAAACGAAAACGAGCACCGCCATCACGCGCATGCTCGTGTAAGACTATGTAACCTTTTATCGACTACATCATGCAAGACTTGAATAGCATCTGGCTGTGACTACAAGCGAGCCAGCTCATCCTCATGATAGCCCAGCAAGTACAATACAGCGTCCAGCCCCAGCGTGCTGATCGACTGCCGCGCCTGTTGGCGCACCAGCGGCTTGGCGCGGAAGGCAATGCCCAGCCCCGCGCTTTCCAGCATCTTGAGGTCGTTTGCGCCGTCACCCACGGCAATGGTCTGCGCCATATCCCATCCTTCGCGCCGCACGAGCTCGCCCAGCCACCAGGCCTTGCGCTCGGCATCGATGATTGGCTCGCGCACCTCGCCGGTGATCTTGCCATCGCGGATCACCAGCTCGTTGGCGTGAATCTCGTCGAACCCCAGGCGCTCCTCCAGGTAACGCGCGAAATAGGTAAAACCTCCGGAAATGATGGCAGTCCGGTAGCCCAGACGCTTGAGGTGCATCATCAAGCGTTCGACGCCATCCATTAGCGGCAGATTCTCCGCGATCTCCCGCAGTACCGACTCGTCGAGCCCTTCCAGCTTGGCCATACGCTCACGGAAGCTCTGCTTGAAATCCAGCTCGCCACGCATGGAACGCTCGGTGACGGCGGCCACCTCCTCAAAGACACCGTGCCGACGTGCCAGCTCATCGATCACCTCGGCCTGAATCAGGGTCGAGTCCATATCGAAGCAAATTAGCCTCGAATGTCGGCGCCACAGGGAGTCTTCCTGAATGGCAACATCCACTCCCTGGCGCGCACCAAGCGCCAGCGCCTGTTCGCGTAGGCGAGGAAGCTCGACCGCCGCCCCGCGCAGAATGAACTCCACGCAGGCGCCATGGGGGGGCTGTTCATCGAGGGAATCGCCGCCCGACAAACGCGCAACACGCTCGACGCTCAACCCATGCGCCGCCGCCAGCTCACCGACATCGGCGAGAATCCCCGAAGGCAGTCGAGGCGCCAGCAGGGTCAGGATCAGGCGCGGCATATCGGCCTGAGCCTCTAGGGTTTTCCATGTGTCTGCCGCCACCGCCTCAACCTCGATGGTAAGCCCCTGTTGAACGGGATCTTGCGCGGCGAGATGCCCGTTCAGTTGCGATTTGAAGGCGTCGGCGCCGATCTCGGTGTTCACCAGCATCTCGAGGGCGACATGGCCCAACGCACTGTGCTGGTGAATGTCCACAAGCCGCGCCTGGCATTCCATCAAGGCCGCGCCTAGCACTGCCAACTGGCCCGGGTGGTCGGGCCCGCCGGCACGAATCAATAACCGCTGTGTCATATGGCCTCTTCTCTTCTATCTTTTTTCTTCGACCTCTAGCCGGTCGACTTTCTGGAAGCCTCGCGACAACTTGCTTCCCCGGCGGCCACGCTCACCGACGTAATAGTCGAGATCGCGACTCGAGAGCGTCTGCTTGCGCTTGCCGGCATGTACCACCAGCGAGGCCCTGGCGGGAAGCATGGCCAAATCACGTACAAACTCTTCCCGGTTGGTGGCGCGCGCGCCGGGTATATCGATCATCTTGTTGCCCTTGCCCTTGGCCATGACCGGCAGCTGCTCGAGCGGGAAGACCAACAAACGCCCCTCGTTGGAGACCACAGCGATGCGCGTGCCTTCACTTTCCGGCACCGCGACGGGCGGCATGACATTGCAGCCCTTGGGCACGCTGAGCGCGGCCTTGCCCGCCTTGCTCTTGCCGATCAAGTCATCGAGCCGAGCGATGAAGCCGTAGCCGCCATCGGACGCCAGCAGATACCGTGCCTCGGGTACATCGAGCATTACCCCTACCATGCGCGCGCCGGCACCGGGGTTGATGCGCCCCGTAATGGGCTCACCCTGACTGCGGGCCGAAGGCAGGTTATGCGCGGGCAGCGTATAGCTGCGCCCGGCGTCATCGAGCAATACCAGCGGCTGGTTGGACTTGCCACGTGCGGCCAGATGAAAGCTGTCACCTGCTTTGTAGGAAAGCCCTGCAGGATCGATCTCGTGGCCCTTGGCACTACGGATCCAACCTTTTTCGGAGAGCACCACCGTAATCGGATCGGCGCCCACCAGCTCGACCTCGGAGAGCGCCTTGGCCTCGCCGCGTTCGACCAGCGGCGCGCGGCGTGCATCGCCATAGTCGTCGGCGTCCTGGCGCAATTCGCGCTCGATCAGGTCAGTCAGCGCCTCGTCGTTGCCCAGCAGTTCCTTGAGGCGTTCACGTTCAGCGCTCAGTTCGTCCTGCTCGCCACGAATCTTCATCTCCTCGAGCTTGGCCAGATGCCGCAGGCGCAATTCGAGAATCGCTTCCGCCTGGCGCTCGCTGAGCCCAAAGGCATTCATCAACGCCGGCTTGGGCGCATCTTCCTCGCGGATGATGCGGATCACCTCGTCGAGATCGAGATAAGCCGCCAGCAGGCCTTCGAGGATATGCAGGCGATCCTCGACCTTGTTCAAGCGATGCTCGAGTCGCCGGCGTACCGTCGCTCTGCGGAAACGCAGCCATTCTTCCAAGATGGCATCGAGCGCCATGACCCGAGGCCGACCGTCCAGCCCAATCACGTTCAGGTTGACGCGCACGTTCTTCTCAAGATCGGTGGTGGCGAAAAGATGCGCCATCAGGGCTTCGACATCGACCTTGCCCGAGCGCGGCACCAGCACCAGGCGCGTGGGCGTCTCGTGGGTCGACTCATCGCGCAGATCCGCCACCATGGGTAGCTTCTTGGCCTGCATCTGCGCGGCGATCTGCTCGAGCACCTTGGCGCCACTGACCTGATAAGGCAGCGCAGTGACCACCACGTTGCCATCTTCCAGCATATAGCGGCCGCGCAGCTTCACCGAGCCACGTCCGCTCTCGTAAAGCTTGGCGAGATCGCTCGGGGAGCTGATGATTTCCGCCTCGGTGGGAAAATCCGGCGCCGGTACGTAGGTCATCAGATCACTAACGCTGGCCTCGGGATGGCGCAGCAGGTGGCAGGTAGCGTCCACGACTTCGCGTACGTTATGCGGCGGAATGTCGGTGGCCATACCTACCGCGATACCGGTGGCACCATTGAGCAACACATGCGGCAAACGCGACGGCAGCACGGCCGGCTCGTCGAGGGTGCCGTCGAAGTTAGGAGTCCAATCGACGGTGCCCTGCCCGAGTTCGGAGAGCAGTACCTCCGAGAACTTCGACAACCGCGCCTCGGTATAGCGCATCGCCGCGAACGACTTGGGATCGTCGGGACTCCCCCAGTTGCCTTGGCCATCGACCAGTGGATAGCGATAGCTGAACGACTGCGCCATCAGCACCATGGCCTCGTAACAGGCGCTGTCGCCGTGCGGGTGGAATTTACCCAGCACGTCGCCGACGGTACGTGCCGACTTCTTGTACTTGGCGTTGGCATTCAGCGATAGCTCGCGCATGGCGTAGACGATACGCCTCTGGACCGGTTTCATCCCGTCGCCGATATGCGGCAACGCCCGGTCGAGAATCACGTACATCGAGTAATCGAGATACGCCTTCTCGGTATATTCCTTGAGGGACAAACGTTCGACGTCACCCTCTTCCACATGGATGTCCATGGTCATGGGTTTGGGGCCCTATCTACCATCATGGAAACTTCGCGGACCGTGCCCGCACGAAACATAGCTTGAAGAGAGAAGAACAGCGCTTCGCGCCTGGAAGAAGGAAGAAACCCCAAGACAACCTGCCTCATCTCTCTTATACCTTCCATCTTCTTTCTTATTTCTTCGTCCTTATCTCTTCCGTCTTCCGTCTCACACTTCTATATCGGCGAGGTTGCCGTAGTCCTCGAGCCAGTTCTTGCGGTCGCTGGCACGTTTCTTGGCCAATAGCATATCCATCATTTCGCGGGTGCCGTCGTCCGTGGTGAGGGTCAGTTGCACGAGGCGCCGGGTGTCGGCCGCCATGGTGGTTTCACGCAATTGCAGTGGGCTCATCTCACCGAGCCCCTTGAAGCGCTGGACGTTCGGGGTACCGCGCTTGCCTTCCAGGCGCTTCAAGATAGCGGTTTTCTCGCTTTCGTCGAGGGCATAGTGCACTTCCTTGCCCAGGTCGATGCGGTATAGCGGCGGCATGGCCACGAACACATGACCGGCATCGACCAGCGACGGGAAGTGGCGCACGAACAGCGCGCACAGCAGGGTGGCGATATGCAGGCCGTCGGAGTCGGCATCGGCGAGAATGCATATCTTGTGGTAACGCAGCTTGGAAAGATTATCGCTGCCAGGATCCATGCCGATGGCGACGGCAATGTCGTGGACCTCTTGAGAGCCGTAGATCTCGTGTGCTTCGACTTCCCAGGTGTTGAGGATTTTGCCGCGCAGCGGGAGGATCGCCTGCGTCTCACGATCGCGGGCCTGCTTGGCGCTACCGCCAGCGCTATCGCCCTCGACCAGAAACAGCTCGGAGGCCGCCGGGTCCTGCCCTGCGCAGTCGGCGAGCTTGCCCGGCAAAGCGGGGCCGGAGGTCACCTTCTTGCGGGCCACCTTCTTGGCGCTCTTTTGGCGCCGTTGGGCAGCATTGATCACCAGTTCGGCCAAGGCCTCGGCCTGGTCGACGTGATGGTTGAGCCACAGCGAGAAGGCGTCCTTGACGACGCCGGAGACGAAGCCCGCCACCACGCGCGAGGAAAGTCGCTCCTTGGTCTGGCCGGCGAACTGGGGGTCGAGCAGTTTCACCGAGAGCACGAAGGCGACGCGCTCCCACAGGTCGTCGCCGGTCAACTTGACCCCGCGCGGCAGCAGGCTGCGGTATTCGCAGAATTCACGCAGCGCCTCGAGCAATCCCGAGCGCAAGCCGTTGACATGCGTCCCACCAAGCGGGGTGGGAATCAGGTTGACGTAGGATTCCTGCAGCAACTCACCGCCTTCCGGCAGCCACTGGATCGCCCAATCGACGCCCTGATCGTCGTCCTCGAAGTGACCGAGAAACGGCGAGCTGGGCAGCGCTTCGGCATCGTCGGTGGCCTGGGCCAGGTAGTCGCGCAACCCATCCGCATACTGCCAGACGCTCTCGGTACCATCCGCCTCGATCAGCGTGACCTTGAGCCCCGGGCAGAGCACCGCCTTGGCGCGCAGCAGGTGCTGAAGGCGCGGTAGCGACAGCTTGGGACTATCGAAATAGCTGTCGTCCGGCCAGAAGCGCAGCACCGTGCCCGTGGCCTTCTTGGCACACGCCCCGATGACGGCGAGTTCCTCTACTTTGTCGCCATGGGCGAAGGCGATGCCGTGGCGATCCCCGTCGCGGCAGACCTCGACTTCAAGACGCCGCGACAGCGCATTGACCACCGATACCCCGACACCATGCAGGCCACCCGAGAAACGATAGCTCGATTGAGAGAACTTCCCGCCCGCATGCAACCGCGTCAGGATGAGCTCGACGCCGGACACCCCATGCTCGGGATGTACGTCGATGGGCATGCCACGCCCGTCATCAGAGACCTCGATGCCGCCGTCGTCATGCAGCTGCACACGAATATGCCGCGCATGACCGGCCAGCGCCTCGTCGACGCTGTTGTCGATGACCTCCTGCACGAGATGGTTGGGGCGACTGGTATCGGTGTACATTCCGGGGCGCTTGCGCACCGGGTCGAGTCCCGACAGGACCTCGATGGAACTGGCACTGTATTGCGTCATGCGTTGTCCATTAAGTGAATTCGTCAGAGCGCGCGTACGGTCGTGCGGGCAGCGTCCAACCACCATGCGCGAAGATGGCCGGCAAATAATCGGACAAGGCACTGAAGCCATGATCGCCGCCGGGATGCACGATCATCGAGGCACCGGCATAGAAATCCAGTGCATCGCGACAATCCAGCGTTTCATCAGCGCTGCCCAGCAGCACTCGATAACGGCTCGGGTCGATGACGGCAGCAGGCATCATGGCCTCGAGAGCCTCGCCATGGCGCGCATCGATGGTAAAGCGCTCATGGGTATAAGGATTTTCCAACGGCGCGCCCATCCACTGCGTCACCAAGCGTGCCGGACGTACTGCGGGGTTGATCAACACCGCGCGCACGCCGAAGCGTTCGGCCAGGCAGGTAGCTAGAAAGCCTCCCATCGAACTGCCGATCAGCAAAGTGTCATCGCCCAGGGCATGCAACTCGCGTTCAGCGCATGCCAAGGCTTCATCGGGGCGATGCGGCAATTGCGGCGTGACACACCGAGGTGGCGCCACATCGTCGCTCGCCAGGTGCTCGCAGGTCGCCGCGATCAGCCGTGCCTTAGGCGACGCCGCGCCGCTATTGAAACCATGCAGATACAGGATATTAGCCACGGGCGTCATATTAGCCACAGGCGTCATATTGGCCTCGGAAGACGTCAGCATACCTTAAAACCTGTACAAACAGCCAGTATCATGTGCCGTCCTGTGCTTGCCATACAACATCGAGCAGGCCCCGGCTGGAGTCGTCCAGCGTCTCGGCACCGCGCCGCGAAGCCAGTATCTGCTCGGTTTCGGAGGCGATCTGCTTGCCCAGTTCCACGCCCCACTGATCGAAGGGGTTGATGTCCCAGAGAGTGGCCTGCACGAACACCTTGTGCTCGTAGAGTGCAATCAACGCGCCCAGGGTGCGCGGCGTCAGGCGATCGAGCAGCAACGTGGTCGAGGGCTGGTTGCCACGGTAACGTTTATGGCTCGGACGCGGCACATCACTGGGCAGAGCTTCGTCCCCCAGCATCAAGACCCGCGACTGAGCGACGCAGTTGGCCAACGTCAGACGGTGCTGGGCCTTGAGGTGCGCCCGAGTGGCCGGATCCTCGACCCGATCATAACGTCGCACCGGAGCGATGAAGTCGCACTCCACCGCCTGCGTGCCCTGATGCAGCAATTGATAGAAGGCATGTTGCGCGTTGGGACCAAGCTGCCCCCACAGTACCGGACAGGTTGAATACGGCGTGATCTCGCCACTATTGGTGACCGACTTGCCGTTGGACTCCATCTCGAGCTGCTCAAGATAACTGGCGAAGTATTCGAGGCGGCCATCATAAGGCAGAATCGAGTGCGCGCGCACATCCAGGAAGTTGACGTTCCAGATGCCCGCCAACGCCAGCAGTACCGGCAGGTTGTCCTCGAGCGGTGTCTCGCGGAAATGGCAATCCATGTCGTGAGCGCCCGCCAGCAGCTCGCGGAAGTTGTCCATGCCTACCGCCATCGCAATAGGCAAGCCAATGGCACCCCATAGCGAATAACGTCCGCCGACCCACTCCCAGAATCGCAACTGGTGGCGCGGATCGATGCCCCACTCGCTCATTCTTTCGGGCTTGGCCGAAACACCGATGAAATGCTGACGCATCACCAACTCGCTCATCTCGGTATCTTGACCGCCATCGGCCAAGCGCGTCATCAACCAGTCGCGTGCGGTCGAGGCGTTGGATAGCGTATCGATGGTGGTGAACGACTTCGACGACAGCACGAACAGCGTAGTGGCAGGGTTGAAGCGGGTTAGATAGTCGGCGAGTTGCGAGCCGTCCATGGTCGAGGCGAAATGAATGTCGACCTGATGCACGTCGCGTGGCCGGTAATCGGCCAGGGCGTGGGTCACCATCAAAGGGCCCAGGTCGGAGCCGCCGACGCCCAGGTTCACCACGTCGGTGATCGGCCGCCCCGTGGCGCCGCGCCACTGCCCGGCGTGACATTTTTCGACCATGGCCTGCATGTGGGCCAACGTCTCGTGGACATCGGGGACGACATCCTCGCCCTCGACCACCAGGCTAGCCTCCGGCGGCAAGCGCAAGGCGGTATGCAGGGCCGGGCGATCCTCGGAGCGGTTGACCCGCTCGCCGTTTTGCAAACGCGCGATGGCGCGCTCGAGATTCGCCTCGCGGGCTAGCTCGAGCAGCATCGATAACGTCTCGTCGCGCCAGCGATGCTTGGAAAGATCCAGCGTCAGCCCCGCGCCGCGCCGCGTGAAGCGCGCATGACGACCGGGATGCTCGGCGAACAAACTCTTGAGATGCACATCACGCATCTCAGTGGCATGCGCGGCAAGCCTTTGCCAGGCCGGCGAATGATGGATCATGGTTGACTGGGTCATGACTCGTACTCTCCTTGACAAGCTCGCTAATGGCCCTGCGGATGCACAGCCACGGCGCGGCGCGTACAATGCGCCATTCCCTGTGGCCTGGCCACGCCTCGACTCGATGAGTGCCTCATGAGTGACGCATCTTACCGTGACGCGATCTTTTCGACACCCCTCGACCGGGTGGCCAACTTTTCCTTCGACGAACAGGTCGTCGCCTGCTTTCCCGACATGATTCGTCGCTCGGTACCCGGCTATGGCCAGATATTGGGCATGCTGGGCTTGATCGCCGAACGCCACCTGCGCTTCGGCGCGCATGTCTACGATCTGGGCTGCTCGCTGGGCGCGGTGAGCCTAGCGCTCGCCGGGCGCTTACCGCCGGAAGCCTTCACGCTGACCGGTGTCGACCTGTCGCCGACGATGGTCGCCCGGGCGCGCGACACGCTCGGTGAGGAATGCCCCGATCATCGCATCGACATCATCGAAGGCGATATCCGGCACATCGATTATCGACCCGCCGGCATGATCGTGCTCAACTTCACGTTACAATTCTTGCCGCCCGAGGACCGCCGCGCGGTCATCGAAGACCTGTACGCCGCCCTGGAGCCCGGCGGTGTGCTGGTGCTCTCGGAGAAGATCGTGCTACCCGACGAGCAGGAAAACGCCTGGCTAGTGGAACGCTACCACGATTTCAAGCGCGCCAATGGCTACAGCGACATGGAAATCAGCCAGAAACGCACCGCGCTGGAAAACGTGCTGGTGCCAGACACCCTCGAGGCGCATCACGATCGTCTGCGTAGCGCTGGATTTACGCGCGTCAGCACCTGGTTTCAGTATCTCAATTTCGCCTCGATGGTGGCCTTCAAGGATGCCTGATCGCTTCCCGATCGACCGCACCCAACGTGCGCTGTTCGATGCCTTCCTCGACCATGGCCTGACCGAATGGGTCGCGCGCTTGCCGAAGCAACTTGCCAACGGCCTGGACCGTCGTCGATTCGGCGACCTGCCTGCCTGGGAAAAGGCCGTCGCCAAGCTCCCTGCATTGCCCGAGTCACGCCATGTCGCGCTCGACCAGGACAACGTGCGGGTCGATGTCGCGCTCGACGATAGCCGCCGACGCCAATGCGAAAACCTGTTGCGCAAGTTGATGCCCTGGCGCAAGGGACCCTACATGCTTGGCGGGATCGAGATCGACACCGAATGGCGTTCGGATTGGAAATGGCAGCGCGTCGCTCCGCATCTGGCGCCGCTCGAGGGACGCCGCATACTGGATGTCGGCGGCGGCAACGGCTACCACGCCTGGCGCATGGCCGGCGCGGGCGCGGCGTTCGTGCTGGTTATCGACCCGTCGCCACGCTTCTATTACCAGTTTCAAGCAATACGCCATTTCGTGGGCGATGCCGACGCATGGCGCACGCATTTCCTGCCGGTCGGTATCGAGGAGGTCCCCCCGCAACTCGAAGCGTTCGACACCACCTTTTCGATGGGCGTTCTTTACCACCGCGCCTCGCCGCTCGAACATCTGGCGCAACTGCGCGACACCCTGCGCCCCGGCGGCGAGCTGGTCCTCGAGACCCTAGTCGTGAAAGGCGATGTCACCACCGTCTTCATGCCTGGTGAGCGCTACGCTGCCATGCCCAACGTCTACTTCTTGCCCTCATCAAAGGCGCTATCGCATTGGCTCGAGCGCTGCGGTTTCGAAGATGTACGCGTCGTCGACGAGGCTCCGACATCGTTGGCAGAACAGCGCAGCACCGCGTGGATGACGTTCCAATCGCTGGCCGACTTTCTCGATCCCGAGGATCCGACGTTGACCCTCGAAGGCTATCCGGCACCACGCCGTGCCGTACTAGTGGCGCGCAAACCTGAGTGACTTGCTCTTCTTCGACATGAGAACGATAATGCTTATCATTATCGAAATCGGAGGAGGCTTACCATGCTGTCGCTCTTCAATGCAGCCCTGGAAGGAATGCCGCGGCTGATGCCCTTCAACGATCGTCTGATGCCGGGCGAGCTACTCGGCATTTGCGGACCGCATGGCGCCGGCAAGAGTACCCTGATCGGCTTGCTCGCCGGTCTCTACCGGCCCACGCGCGGTAGCATCTGCCTCGACGGACAACCCCTGCACTGCTGGCCCGGCACCTATTGTGCCCAGCGCATCGCGCACGTCGTCGCACCCCCGCAAAGCCTGGCCGATTGGCGCGTGCGCGACCTGGTCGGGCTGGGTCTACTGGAGAGTTGCTCACGCGTCACGCAACACGGTGCCACTTCACCGCCCTGCCTTCCGCTTGCGGTTGAGACGGCGCTCAATGCGCTCGACCTACAGGCCATGGGTGACCAACGTCTGGGAGAACTCGATCCCGCGAATGCTCAACGCGCGATGATCGCGCGCTCGCTGTGCCAAGTCGCGGCGGCGCCTCATTGCCCATTCCGGCAGCGGCGTGACAACGGCATCCTGCTTCTTGACCTCGATCCCCTGGCGCCCACGGAAGAGCAGCGCCTACTAGCCGATCTAGGCGCCGCCTCACGGCGCTACCGCTTGTGTATCGTGCCAGTCGTCAGCCAGTGCGACGCGAGTCTCGCATGCTGTAATCGCGTGTGGTGGATGGACGCCGGTGCACGCTGCACGAACCTCACGCCGGCGGTGCGTCATGTGCTCAGGGTGCAGGTGACCCCGCCGAAGGCGGAGACACCTCTCACGAAGGCGCCGGACGCCACGCCTTGACGTCAATCGGTCTCAGGCGTGTCGACCTGCAAGGCCTCGCGTCGAATGCGCCAGTCTTCCAGTGCCATGCGCGCCTGGGCACGCTGTGCCTGGTCTTCCAAGGCGCGTGACGGCGATGCAGTGGCCGCCAGCGTGTTGTCCTTCAATTCACGCTCATCGTTCGACCAACGATAGTAGGTAGGATCGGTGAGACTAGTAGCCGCCCCTGCCTCGCTGACCATGACGCCCTGTCCGCCATCCTGGTGATTGAATGTCAGCGCCATGGGCGATGCTTGCGGCGTATACAGATCTCGCCCCATCCACGGCACCTGCGCGCCGGAAAGCGAATGCGCCCATAACGTCGGGAAGATATCCCGGTGGCTGGTCCAGTCATCGACCTGCGCCTCGCCACCATTCCGATAGGCCGGTGGCATCCACATCAGGATCGGCACACCGAATTGATCGAACAAATCATGCGCGTCGGGATACTGCATGAGGGAGCGTGTGTTGTGATCGCCGGTCGCCGCGAACAGCGTGTGGTCCATCAACCCATCGGCCTCAAGACGGTCGAGAAAACGCCCCAGGTTGTCATTGGCGTATTGATAGGTCTCGAGAATCGAGGTGCCGAACTCGGGCGAGATGGCCAGATCATCGCCCAGTCGCGAGACATCCAGTGGCGCAGGATCGTAGTCATCCGGAATCTTGTATGGCGGGTGATTGGTGACCGATAACATTACCAACAGCAGCTTCTCGTCGTTGGCCTCGGCCTCTTTCAGCAGCTCCTCACCGTAGCGGAACATCCACTCATCATAGGGCCCCCAGGTACCACCCTTGGCCTCAGGGAAACGCTCGCGAATCGCGCTCTCACCCAGCACCTCGTCGAAGCCTTGCCGCTTGAATGCATCGTCGATATTGCGCCACTGCGCAGAGCCTGACTTCAGTAACACGGTATGGTATCCCGCACGCTCATAAGGCAACACAGCCGATGTGGAATACTGACGATAGCCATAACGGCTTTGCGTCAACGGACTGATCGGCGTATCGAGCAGCAGCCCCTCCAGAGAGGGATGCGTACCGTTTTCAGCTGATAGCGCATGCGGAAAATAATCCGCCTTTTCTTGCAGCCAGGGACGTAAGTGACCCAGAAGATCATTGTCCTCGGGGTCGTCGAAATCCAGCGGGTGACGCCCCCAGCTTTCCATCAAGCTCAACACGACATGCGGCGGTTTATCTTTTACAGCGGGTCGCTCGGGGGTCGTCTCTACCATGTGGTCGAGCACTGCCTGTGGCGTATCGGCCTGCGACCAGCCAAGCACTTCGGCCGCCGCCATGGGAGAGCTGAACCCATAACGCGCCAGGCCCGACTGCGGGTCATCGCCAACCTGATTGACCTGACGCTCTTTCCAGGCCAGATAAAGTGCCTGCGGTCCACTGGGTACCAGGTCGTTGACGAAGGCACTCGACGAAACTGCCATATGCATCTCGCGCAAGGGAAAGGTGCCCAGGGTGCCACGCCCCAGCCCAATCAGCGCCACCCAGGACACAGCGACCAAAAGGGTGGCCCACCGCCATCCCAGCCGGCGTCGTGCACGCCGATGGCCACGCCGCATCATGGCGATCTGCGTCCCTGTCATGCCAATCAAGACGATCAGCAAAGGGAGAAAGGGATAGTCACTCCAGATCGTCTGCAGCACCGCCTGAGTATCGTCTTCGAATAATCCGAAGATCAGCGAATTGATCGGTCCCTGATAAAAGGTGAAAAAGAAATGATTGATCAACGCCAAGAGATTGACCAAGGCCATGATCGCGATGGCCCAGATTAGCCACAGGCGACGCCAGCCTGCCAGGAAGACGCGCGGCAAGGGTAGCAGTGCCGTCGCCACCACCAACCATGGCCCCAGGAGCACCGCCATGATCTTGGCGTCGAAACGTAGCCCCATCCAGAAGGCTTGCAACACCTCGAAGCCCGGCACCTCCAGGGAAGGTGGCGCGTTCAATTGCCACAGCAGTACACGCATCAAGGTCAGGGTCGCTACCCCGATGAGTCCCAATCGCCACAATTGGCGGTTCATTTCACGCCAGTACTGCCAACGCGAAACGGTCACAGAATCGTTATGCATATGTCATCTCGGCCTGATAAGCGCGGACACTATACCGGCCTTGAGCGATTCTGACGATGCGTTAGCTTGCTAATGGGATAAATAGAAGCCTTCAGAAACAACAACGCGCGGCCAAAGCCGCGCGTCGCGATATCTGCTACTGGCGCTCACCACATCACGGACAGGGTCCACTTTGCAGATTGGCCTGAGTCACGTTGCTGCCCGGCTCCACGCTACGCGTGAGCCACACATTGCCCCCGATGATCGAGCCCTTGCCGATAGTGATACGTCCCAAAATGGTCGCCCCGGCATAGACGACCACATCGTTCTCGACGATGGGGTGGCGTGGCAGGCCTTTTTCCAGATGGCCGCGCTCATCCGACGGAAAGCGCTTGGCCCCCAGTGTCACGGCCTGATAGAGGCGCACGTTATTACCAATGACCGCGGTTTCGCCGATGACCACGCCAGTGCCATGGTCGATGAAGAAACCCTCGCCGATAGTGGCCCCCGGGTGGATGTCGATGCCCGTATCCGAATGCGCGATTTCCGCGATCATCCGCGCCAGCAACGAAAGATCCGCCTGGTAGAAGTAGCTGGCGATACGGTGATGGATGACCGCATGCACCCCCGGATAGCACAGCAACACCTCATCGACGCTACGCGCCGCCGGATCGCCATGGTAGGCCGCCATCACATCGGCATCGAGGCGGCGGCGAAGCTCGGGCAAGTCGGCCGCAAACTCCTGCACGATTTCCACCGCACGCGCCTGGGTGTCACTGGCATCGTGCCCCAATTGCCGGGCGATGTATTTCAGCTCCAGGCACACTTCGTGGCATAACGCATTGAGGGTAGCATCCAGCGTGTGGCCGACGTAGAAGTCCTCGCTCTCGCGACGCAGATCACTAGGGCCGAGACGCATCGGAAACAACGCCCCGATCAAGTCATCGGTAATGACACGAATGGCACTCCGCGACGGCAGTTCACGACAGCCACGCTCGCGCGAGCGCCCATGACGCTCGCGCCAGGTTTCGCGAGTAGCTCTCAACTGCGTCACGATTTCCTCAAGCTGCCAATCGACGTTATGCATACCTCACCGTGTCCTCAATGAATGCGAGTGTCTCATGATAAGCCGCCTCATGGTCGAGTGCGACCTCAATGTCGCATACGAGTAGACCATGCCCACCACACACGCAACTCCTTGAGGGGACCATGAAAAATGCCCTTCCTCGTAGGCGAGAAAGGGCATGCAATACGCCGAGACCAGTCTCTCAGCGCCCCAATAGTGAGCGGACGTCTTTCGCCTCCCAATGCGGGAAATATTTTCTAACCAAGGCATTGAGTTCGACCTCGAAGGCCTGCCAATCCACCTCGCCGGTGCCCGTGCCGACACCTTCGGCCGCGCCGCGTACCATCCCCGCGCCCACGGTGACGTTGGTCAGCCGATCGATGACGATGAAGCTGCCGGTGCCAGGGCTCACGCGGTAATCGTCCACCGGCAGCGTGCCGGCCACTTCGATGCGGCAGCGACCGATGGCGTTGAGTCCCAGGGTCTCGGCGCGGTGATGCTCGAGCGTATTGACGTCGATCTGGTAGTCGATCTGGCTTACCTTGCCGGCGAGATCCTGCGTCGCGAGCTTGAGGTCATAAAGCCGGCCGGTCTCGAGAGCGGTGTCGTGCATCCACACGATATCGGCCTCGAAGGCGTCGGCCAACGGCACCTCGGCGTCGGCGGCGACCAGCCAGTCGCCCCGCGAGATGTCGATCTCATCACTCAGGGTGACGGTGATCGCCTGCCCCGGATAGGCCATCTCGAGATCACCGTCGAAGGTGACGATGCGTTCGACCGTGGCGTGCTTGCCCGAAGGCAGCACCTTGACGGCCTGGCCGGGCCGCAGGATGCCGGCCTCGAGCGTGCCGCAGTAGCCGCGGAAGTCGAGGTGCGGGCGATTGACGTACTGCACCGGCAGGCGCAGATCCGTCAGATTCTGATCGTGGGTGATCTCGACGGTCTCGAGCAGTTCGAGCAACGGCGTCCCCGGTTGCCCATCGACGCGGTACCAGGGCATGTTCTCGCTGCGATTGACGACGTTGTCGCCTTCCAGCGCGGAGAGCGGCACGAAGTGGATGTCCGGCGCGTTGAGCTTGGCGGCAAACTCACGGTATTCGGCGACGATCTCGTCGAAGCGCGCCTGGGAGTAGTCGACCAGGTCCATCTTGTTGACCGCGATTACCAGGTGCTGGATGCCCAGCAGGTCGGCGATGAAGCTGTGCCGCCGGGTCTGGGTCTGCACGCCGTGACGCGCGTCGATGAGGATCACCGCGAGGCTGGCCGTGGAAGCGCCAGTGGCCATGTTACGGGTGTACTGCTCGTGGCCCGGCGTGTCGGCGATGATGAACTTGCGCTTATCGGTGGAGAAATACCGATAGGCGACATCGATGGTGATGCCCTGCTCACGCTCGGACTGCAAGCCATCCACCAGCAGCGCCAGGTCGACTTGATCGCCGGTGGTGCCACTGGTCTTGGAGGCCTGGGTGATCGCCGCGAGCTGATCCTCGTAGATCATCTGGGAATCGTGCAGCAAACGCCCGATCAGGGTCGACTTGCCGTCATCGACGCTCCCGCAGGTGATGAAGCGCAAGAGATCCTTGTTTTCATGCTCGTGCAGGTAGGACTCGATATCGTCGGCGATCAGCGATGACTGGTGTGACATTAAAAGTACCCTTCGCGTTTTTTACGCTCCATGGACCCCGCCTGGTCTTTGTCGATGGCGCGGCCGGAGCGTTCGCTGGTCTTGGTCAGCAGCATTTCCTGGATGATTTCGGGCAGCGTGGTGGCGTGCGATTCCACGGCGCCGGTGAGCGGGTAGCAGCCCAGCGTACGGAAACGCACCCATTTCTCTTCGGGGACTTCGCCTTCTTCCAGCGGCATGCGGTCGTCGTCGACCATGATGTCGATGCCGTCACGCTCGACCACCGGGCGCGGGGCGGCGTAATACAACGGGACGATGGGGATCGATTCGAGGTAGATGTACTGCCAGATATCCAGCTCGGTCCAGTTGGAGAGCGGGAAGACGCGGATCGACTCGCCCTTGTTGATCTTGCCGTTGTAGATGTTCCAAAGCTCCGGGCGCTGGTTCTTGGGGTCCCAGCGGTGGTGCTTGTCGCGGAAGGAGTAGACGCGCTCCTTGGCACGCGAGGCTTCTTCGTCGCGGCGCGCGCCGCCGAAGGCCGCATCGAAGCCGTGCTTGTCCAGGGCCTGCTTGAGCGCCTGGGTCTTCATGATGTCGGTATGCTTGGCACTGCCGTGATCGAACGGGTTGATGCCCGCCTCGACGCCTTCCGGATTGATGTGCTCGATCAACTCCATGCCCACTTCGTCCGCCATGCGGTCGCGAAACTCGATCATCTCGCGGAACTTCCAGGTGGTGTTGACATGCATCAACGGGAACGGCGGCGTGCCGGGATAAAACGCCTTGCGCGCCAGATGCAGCATCACCGACGAATCCTTGCCGATGGAGTACAGCATCACCGGATTGGCGAATTCAGCGGCCACCTCGCGGATGATACGGATCGACTCCGCCTCGAGCTGCTTCAAGTGGGTCTGGCGTTCGGGTGAGATTTCAGACATCTGAAAAACCTTGGTTGTTAGGAACGGGCGTTGAGGCCATTTGAAAGCCAGAGATCGAAGAAGTAAGACGTAAGAGGGAAGACGGAAGAAGGAAGGCGTAAGACATAAGAAGGAAGGGAAACCAACGGCCACGCCCCCGTCTTCTGTATTCTTCCCTCTTCTAACTTCCAGCCGCGAAGCGGCGCTTTTCCATCTCCCGGCGAAGCCGGGGTCTTCCCTCTTCTAGCTTCCAGCCGCGAAGCGGCGCTCTTCCGGCTTTAGATTTCCTTTTGGCCCGCTACTCTACGCATCATAGCGGTCACGGTATCTAGAGACATATGATAACGTCAAAGAATTAAGGACTATCTTTTAAGCACAAATAAGAATAAAAAAGACTCGAACGCGACGCCATCGAACTCAGCCAGAGGGATCGACGCGCTCAACCCAGGTCGACAGCCTCTGCCCATCCAGGTCGACGATCCGAAAGCCGGGGCGGGACGCTTCGTCGAGCGTGAAATCGTCTTGCCGAGGAAGAAACTGATCGGCAGTGGCGGGACAGCCGTAGACGGCAATGTCGCCATGTCGTGCCGCAAAGGCCTGGTGAATATGCCCACACAGCACCGCTCGAACCTGAGCGTAGGCGGCCAGCGTCTGCCATAGCGCCTCGCGGTCCGCCAGGCCCAGCGCATCCATCCACGCCGAGCCGATTTCCAGCGGCGGGTGGTGCATGGCCAGCAACATGGGACGGTCATCTTCCTCTAGACGCACGGCAAGGTCCTGCAAGGCGGCTTGGCCCAGCTCTCCGCTCGCCTGCCCGGGTACGCGGGAATCCAGCAGCAATAACCGCCACTCGCCGAGGTCGAGTTCATCATGGAAAGGATGCAGCTCTTCCATGAATTCGGGGTGGTCATGATTACCGGTCATCCAGAACCATGGACATTCGAATTCAGCGAAAACCTCGAAGGCATGGCGATATGCGGCCGGGGATTCATCATGCCCGATGTCGCCGCTGACCAGCACGATGTCAGGACGCAATCGGCGTGCCTGAGCGACGACAGCACGCAACTGGCGCAACGGGTAGCCAATACGCGAGCGTGCCTCGGGATTTGCGCAAATATGACAATCGCTGATCTGAATCAGGCGCATCACGGCAGCTCCGGCATGTCCACGGTCAGCCCGTGGGCCAGCCCATGTTCCAACCACTCACCCAAGAAACGATTGAGCTGGAGTTTTTCGTCGGGCTGATGCATGCGCGCATTGGGGTAGCGATACCGGCCATGAAAATGTCGTTGGCGCTGAAAGTCGGTGACTTCCGCCATGCGTGCATCGTGATACAGGTGCACGCGCATGCGGGGCGACTCGATGATGCCATCCAGCACACCACTCTGAGAGACACGGCAAATGGTGGTGTAAGGCGCACATTCGAGCACTTCCAGCCACAACGAGCCGAAGCTGCGATACTCACCGGCCAGGGCGATCTCGCGTGTTTCTCCAGCGCCCATATCACCGAGCAGTCGGCTCAATCGCAGGTAGTTGGCCGTGCATTCGCCTTGCAGGAACTTGAGGTCGTTAACATATGCCGCTTTCGCCATCCTCTACCTCCTTGCCCGTAGCGAGGCGCGCTCGCGTACCAGCCAATTCAACGCGATCAGGGACATCGCATTATCGATGATACCTTGCTCGAGAAGTGCCCAGGTCTGGGCAAAGCTCAGTACGTGGACCTGAATGTCTTCGTTTTCGCTCTCGAGACCGTGCACGCCCCCTACACCATCGCTATCCACCAGCCCGCAGAACAAGGTAACCCGCTCGGTGCAGGCGCCGGGGCTCGGATAGTACGTATACAACTCGATCAACTCGTCGATCTTACAGCCCGCTTCTTCCATGGATTCACGGCGGGCAACCTCGGCGCCGGTTTCGCCCGCGTCGACCAACCCTGCCACGGGCTCCAGCTTCCAGGGACTTAGCGGATCGTCCAGCGCACCGGCACGTATCTGTTCGACGTGCACCACGCAATCACGCTGCGGATCGTAAAGCAGCACGCCGACCGCGTCGTGGCGCACATGGACTTCGCGGATGACCCGCTCGCTCCACTGGCCGTCAAAACGGCGATGCCGATAATGACGCCGCTCGAGACTGAAGAATCCCGACTGCAGCGTTTCATCGAAGCGCTCCTCGACCGACTCATGCGCGTAACGCGGCGTGTAGGGATGAGACTGTTCAGCCATGACGCCTCCTGACAGTAAAGCCATGAACGAGGCGACACGGTGCAAGGCGCATCGTCCCGAACACGGGCACAATGCGCCTCATTATCCCGACGCGGCATGGTGATGCCAACCGCGCCGGCGCTCTTCTATGACAATTCGTCCAATAGCCACCGCGCTTTCTCTCACAACGCCTCATCAGAACCGCGCCCCTTGCGGGCATGTAACGAACGTTTGAATTAATCGCTAAGTCGATTCGTCGTAGTTCGAGTTGTGGTGTCGACGAACCTCGCGCCGGGCAGCGGGGTTGGCGTACCGGCAAGGCTTGCGTAGGGTAAGCATTCCACGCTCTGGAGGTAGGCATGAAAGGCCGCAACATGACCCGCTGGCGCGATCCCGCCAAGGACCCGCGCCAGGAAAAGAAGAGCCCGCTGATCACGGCACAGGGCTATGCCCGGCTCAAGGGCATCCATGAGCATCTGTCCCGCGTCAAACGCCCCGCGCTTTCCACCAAGGTCGGCGAAGCCGCCGCCCAGGGGGACCGCAGCGAAAATGCCGACTACACCTATAATAAGAAAGAGCTCAATCGCGTCATCGCGCGTATCCGCTATCTCGGCAAACGCCTGGATGAGGTGCAGGTCGTCGACCGCCTGCCCGCCGATACCTCGCGGGTATACTTCGGTGCCTATGTCACGCTCGAGGATGAACACGGCGAGGAACTGGCGATCCGCATCGTTGGCCACGACGAAACCGACACCGACAAGCATTGGGTCAGTATCGACGCTCCACTCGCCCGGGCCTTGCTCGGCAAAGGGCTAGACGAAGACGTCACCGTCAACGCCCCCGCCGGCGACACCACCTACGTGATCACGGATATCGCCTACGCCGATCCTGAGAGCTAGGTCATTTTCTGAAAGTCACCTAGCGCTTGATGGCACGGTATACCCTGAACCGCCGATCATCGGCGAGGACCGTGAAGTCACCGAAGGCTTCTTCCAGCAAGCGGGGATATGGCAGGAAGGTGTTGGCCACCAGGATCAGGCTGCCACCTCGTACCAACTTGTCAGGCGCCTCGCGTATCAAACGTGCCGCCGGGCCATAATCGATGGCACGCTCCTGATGAAAAGGCGGGTTACTGACGATGGCGTCGAATTTTCCCGTCACTTCGCTGTAGACATCGCTCTGCCAGGCCTCCCCCGCCACGCGATTGGCCTCTAGCGTGCGACGCGTCGCGGCCACCGCGAAGGCGTTGAGATCCACCGCCGAGACGCTTGCGCCGCGTACGCTGAGCCAGGCAGCGAGAATGCCGTCACCAGACCCCATATCGAGCAGGTGACGCCCCGCCGTGTCGCCGAGGGCACCGGGCAGTGTCTCGAGCAACAAGCGCGTGCCGTCGTCGAGTTTGCCGTGGCCAAACACACCGGGATGGCTCGTCACGCTGAGTCCCGCAGCTTCGAACGTGGTCCAGGCTGCCTCCGGCGACAACGACAGCGGTGCGGTGCGCGTAGCATACAATGTGCAACGCCGCGCGCTATCCACCTTGCGGCAACCAAGCCCCAGCGCGGCCAGCGATTTGAGCACACGCTTGACGCCACCTTGATGTTCGCCGACAACCTGCAGCGACGTGCCTTCGGGCAACACCGCGCACAGCGCCAGCAACCACCACTCGCCTAACGCATGCGTCTTGGGCCAGAACAATACGGCACCCGTGACCGGCGCTTCCAGCACCGGCGCGAGACCATCGTAAACCCGGTATCCTCGAACTCGCCAAGCCTGACAAACCGCCGCATCCGCACTCCACACGCTACCACCGGTCGTTTCCAACCAGGCATCGCGAGGCGGCGCGACCCACAGCCAATCGCGATAGTCGTGAGACTGACGGGCAAGCAACTGGCAAGGAGGCGTCTCCGCACTCATGACACGATCTCCGGTTTGTACAGGGTGTAATGCAGATAACGTCCCAGACGCCAGTGCGGCTCCTGCTGGCAGTAACGACGTTCGAGTTCGATTACCTTCTCGAGCTGCTCCGGCGCAGGGTGGCGTTCCAGAAGGTAGTCGTGAAAGATACGCACGCCCGTCACCGCCTCGATCGACAAGCCTTCCGCCATACTCCATGCGCGTATCTGGGCATCAGTGAGCGGCGAGATCGGCGTCAGACGCTGGCGTTTCCCGAGCCCTTCCAGCCGATCATCGAGCGCCTTGTCCAGGTTGCCCTTGATCACGTTGGAGAACCGCAATGCATCGCGGTTGAAGACCATCAGCGACAGATAGCCCCCCGGCGCCAGCAGTGTGGCGAGTTGTGCGAAAGCGGCCTGTGGCGCCGCCAACCATTCCAGAACCGCGTGGCACACGATCAGCCCCCACGGCCCCGGCGCACGTTCGGGCAGCGTCTGCCAGGTGGCATCGACGGACGTGACAGCCAGATCGCCCATGCCCGCGATGGCACGTTCGCGCATGTCCCGCGAGGGTTCGACCATGGTGACCGTATGGCCACACTGCGCCAGCCATATGCTCATTTGGCCCAGGCCGGCGCCCACATCCAATGCGGGCCGGCCATCGGTGGGCAATTCGCTCGGTAACACATGCCCCAGCACCGCTAGACGAATTGCACCTCGCGGCGTCCCGTAGAGGCTACGTTCAAACTTGTCGGCCAAGCCGTCGAAAATCCGGTCGCTGTTGACCAATGACATCCCCTACGCATCCAGTCCGCTTAAAATGTCGGCGAATGAAGACACTTTTCCGTCCAAAGCCTGGCACTGGAATGTAAAAAAGGAGTAGTCTAGCGCTACTGTCCGTATGCCTCCAGCCCAGACCACGTGGGGCATTCACGCATAAAGCATAGCGTCGGCCCGATATGCATGACGCCACTTGATCGCGCTTCGGCCGGTGGCCGGTGAAATAGCGCCATTTCCACGCCTTCGCGTGGACGTCGTAGAGGACACGAGACCTTGGCCCCACATACCTTGCCTCCGTCGCTGACCGAGTTGCTGGAAGTATCAGGCATCGCACTCACGATTGCCGATGGTGAGCAGCCCGGCTATCCCTTGATATTCGTCAATCATTCCTCGCTGGAGCGTGCCTATAGCACCTGGCTCGTCCACCAGGCCGCGCGCACCGCTCAACGCTTTCAAGCCTGCCACATGGCGGTCACCGTAAGCATCAACGTCACGCGCGATCAGGTGGAATCCGGTCAGCTCGCAGAGGACATGGTGCAGGCACGCAAGCGCCATGCCCTCGCCGTTCCTCAATGTGGAGGTCATGGAAACAGCCCAATTCCATGACATCGACCTGGCCTACAACCAACTCCAGCACGCACGACGACTCGGCGCCCAGATCGCCTTCGACGACTTCGGCTCCGGCGTCTCATCGCTGACATACGCAAGCCAGCTTCCCATCGATATCGTCAAGATCGACCCGGAAGCCATTCGCCATCTCGTCAAGCGTCCGCAACAGCGTCGTTTCGTCAGCGGTATCATCGACATGGCACATGCCATGCAACGCATCGTGCTCGCCGAGGGCGTCGAAACGCCCGATCAGCTCGATGTACTGCGCCATATGGGCTGCGACATGGGTTTATCCTGAGCCCCGGGACGCTTATACTACCCGCCCCGCTTAGCCCCTATAGCTCAGCTGGATAGAGCGTCCCCCTCCTAAGGGGAAGGCCTCAGGTTCGAATCCTGATGGGGGCACCATTAAAATCAACAATTTATCACCCACCCCGAGCTTCAAGACCCCTTCAAAATCGCTTCCGACCCCAACAGCGACCCCAACAAGATTGCTGAGTAGACCTACTTCACGATGAGCGTTACCTCTCTGGTGCACCGCAAGTGACCAGCAGGTTCAGCACCTTGAAGACCTACGCTCGACCGGTGCTCGGCTCCATGCCGGTGGACCAGGTCACCACTCAGGACGTCCTGAAGATCCTATCGCCGATCTGGACCAGCAAAACCGAGACGGCCAAGCGGGTACAGGGGCGTATCGAGAACGTCCTCGACTATGCTGCTGCGCACAGTTACCGAGATCCAGTAAATCCTGCCCGCTGGCGCGGTCACCTCGATATGCTGCTGGCCAAACCATCGCGCGTTAAAAACGTCAGTCACCACCCAGCTATGCCTTATGATGAGGTGGCAGTCTTTATGGCTACCCTCCAGGGATATACCAGCATTTCCTCTAAGGCACTGCAGTTCCTAATCCTCACGGCGACACGCACTTCGGAAGTACTGCGCGCGGAGTGGTCAGAGTTCGACCTCGAGAACGAGACCTGGACTATTCCAGCTGACCGCATGAAAATGCGTCGTCAGCACCGCGTACCGTTATCCAAGCAAGCGATGAAGCTGGTGTTACTGCTTCCACAGGTCAAAGGCAATCCGTACGTCTTTCCCGGGACTCGCTATGCCCGCCCTCTCTCGAACATGGCCATGCTGCAATTGATGCGAGGAATGGGCTATGGTCCAGAAGGAAAGCCAGGCAACTACGTCCCTCATGGCTTTCGCTCTAGCTTTCGTGACTGGACGGGCGAGGTTACCAGCTATCCGCGTGACGTCGCGGAAAGGGCGCTTGTCCATACTATCGAGAACAAGGTAGAAGCGGCCTACCGTCGTGGTGATCTGCCCCGCTGAAAACGGACACTCGGTTAAGCACTGGTTTTGAGCTCGTAGTCCATGGGACTCACATAGCCCAAAGCACTGTGACGTCGACGGCGGTTGTAATCAACTTCAATATATTCGAACACCTGTTGGCGAAGCTGATCCCGGTTCATTATTGGCTCGTAGTGAATCGCTTCGATTTTCATTGAATGGAAGAAGCTTTCCACGTAGGCATTATCCCAGCAATTGCCTTTACGGCTCATACTTTGACGCAGCTGGTGGGTTCGCAACCGATCCTGATAGGCATGGGAACAGTATTGGCTTCCCCGGTCGCTGTGGCAGATCACTCCGGCGGGGAAATTGCGTCGCCACAGTGCCATCTCCAGCGCGTCACAGACCAGATCTGCCGTCATTCTGGTGTTCATGGACCAGCCGATGACAGAGCGCGAATACAGGTCAATGATGACGGCCAGATACAGCCAGCCTTCGGAGCTCATCAGGTGCGTGATGTCGCCAGCCCACTTCTGGTTTGGGGCGGTCGCTTCAAAGTCCTGCTCCAGCAAGTTGGGCGCCACAGGCAAGTGATGATCGCTGTCTGTGGTGGCGACAAACTTGCGGGCGGCCTTGAGCACCAGCGCCTGGCGTCGCATGCTGGCCCCAACCGTTTTGACATCATACCGATATCCGTCAGCGGCCAGCGTGGCTTGGATACGACGAGCCCCGTCGCGCTGCTTACCCTGGCAAAACGCTTCTTTCACGCGGCGATCAAGCCTTTTCCGAGCCTGCTCCAATTGGCTGGACTGCAAGCGCGTCTTCTGCCATGTGTAATACCCACTTCGCGACACCCCGAGCACAGACGCCATCCGGGTTACGGAAAACCGGCCACTGTGCTCATGTATAAAGTTGTAGCGCTTCACTTTTGGTTCTTGGCGAAGGTAAGCGATCCACGAACCCCACTAACTCAGAGCGGCAGCGTCTCTTTCCAATGCCAGGGCATCAGCGCATCGAGGTCGTCATCTTCAGCGAGCGTCGGCAGGGTGTCGAACACGAACTGCAGGTACTCGTAGGGTGAGAGGCCGTTGACCTTGGCCGTTTCGATCAGACTGTAGATGGCTGCACTGGCGTGGGCGCCGCGCGGCGTGTGGCTGAAGAGCCAGTTCTTGCGCCCCACCACGAAGGGCCGGATGGCGTTTTCGGCCGGGTTGTTGTCCAGCGGGATCAGACCGTCGTCGAGGAAACGCGTCAGACGGCCCCACTGACCGTCCAGGTAGTGCAGCGCTTTGCCCAGGGCGCTCTTGGGGAGTACCTGGTTGACTGACTTGTCGAGCCACGTCCGCAACTGCTGAATCAAGGGGCGGCTCTTATGGTCCCGCAGCGCTTGCCGAGCCTCGGGCGTCATGCCTTGGGCTTGCTTCTCCACGGCGTAGAGCTTGCGGATCTGGTTGATCGCCCAGTCAGCCTTGCCGGTCTTGCCCTTGGGCTGGGCCTTTTGCGCTTCGACGAATTTACGTCGCGCGTGCGCCCAGCAGCCGGCATGAGGGATGCCGTTACGGCGCACCACCTCGGCATAGCCTTCGTAGCCATCGGTGATCAAACGACCGGCATAGTCCCCCAGCAGGCGCACGGGTACCCGCCCGGCGCGGCTGGCATCATAGTCGAACAGCACGATCTGTTGACCTGGCGGCCCCCCGCGCTGTAGCCACATGTAGGACGTTGAATTCGCTGCTCGGTCGGCTTCTTGATTGACCTGTAGCGTCGTTTCATCCATGTGAATCAACGGCGCTTGAAGCAGGTGCTGGCGTAGCGCTTCGATCAGCGGTGTGAGTCGTTCACCGGCCTGGACCATCCAGCGCGCCAGGGTGTTGCGCGGGATCTCGACGCCATGGCGAGCGAAGATCTGGTTCTGCCGGTAGAGCGGTAGCGCATCCTGATATTTGGCGGTGGCTACGTACGCCAGCAGCGTGGCGCTGGCATTGCTTTTGGGCAGTAACTTGGCCGGCGCCGGGGCGATCTGTACGCCGTCTTCGCAGCTTGGGCAGGCATATTTGTGTCGCACATGACGAATCACTTCGATGCGCGCTGGCACGACGTGGAGCTCCTCGCTGACCTCCGCGCCGATGACCTTGAGCGCGGTGTCGTCTTCGGCGCAATGGCGGGCCTCCTCGGGAAGCTCGTGGACGACCTCGACGCGCGGAAGTTCCGGCGGTAAGGCAATGCGACCGCCGCGGGTGCGGCGCTGGGCCGGTTGACGAGAGGCCGTCTCGGCGTCTTCAGCGGAGGATGCATCGGCCGAGAACGCCTCATCGGTCGAGGCATCTTCCTCATCGACCGCCGCTTCGGCTTCGTTGATGAGAAGATCCCCTTGCTCGATGCGATACTTCTCGGTGGAGGGGCCGAATTGACGCTCGATGGCCAGCCGAAATTGCTCGAATAGCGATTGCTTGGTGGCTTCCCACTGGGCCTCTTTCTTCTCCATCACTTGATGAAGACGCGCAATCTCTTCCTGCTGAGAACGCACTTGTTTCTGCAGCTGAGAGACGGTGGCAGAAGCGGGGGAGGCCGAAGAAGTCATACCACTATTTTACCGAATTCGGCGGCATAAGGGGAGTCAAAAGGCTACCCCACCGACTGAAAATCCAGCACCTGATGAGGCTGCATGACATTCAGATCATAACCATCGAGCAGCCAGTTCAACTCCTGGCCTGAGAGCGTGACCGTATCGCCTGCTACCCGGTCGGGCCACTTGAAGCGTTCGCGTTCCAGGCGCTTGTACCAGACCACGAAGCCGTTGCGCTCCCAGAACAGCAACTTCACCTTGTCGCGTTGGCGGTTGCCGAACACGAACACCGCCGCTTCGAACGGGTTGAGTTCCATGGCCTCCTGAACCAGCAGTGCCAGACCATCGATTTGCTTACGCATATCGACCGGCTCGCGGCAGAGGTAGACGCGCAGTCCGGTATCCGGCCGGATCATGAAGCCACCTCAACAGCGACGAAACGCATCGGCCGATGACGTGGCGGCACGGGTATATTCTGCACCGCCAGGCGCTGCTCCCAAGCCAGCAGTGCGGCCAGATCGAGGCCTTGCTCCTCGGCATAGGCGCTCAAGGCCAATTGCCGGGACGAAGCATGAAACAGATGGCCCAGCCAGTAGGCCTGCGTGGTCGTCAGCTCGTTCATGGTGTTCTCCTCTTCATCAGAGGGCACCAGTTTGCAGAATCCGGCTCAGCTCAAGAAGATGGGTTTTGTGGACCGCTTACCAAAGTTAATATATCTAAACGAGAAATGCAAAGAATATCATGACGACTACATTTCCCATAAAAAAAGCAACCCACATAATGCTAGCAGCATTCTAGCCGACCTCGACAGTGAAGGGATCATCCCTGAAAATACTGCCAGAAGAATCAGCAATAAAATAAAGCCAGATTATGAGACAATCAATCTTTCCGAGTAGTATTAAACTTCCTTGGCCTGCCTCTACGTTCAACCACCTCGGGAACTTTATGAGCCGAGCGAAACCAGCTCCTCTCGCCGGGAGCTTCTGAAGCCATCACATAGTCCGTCTTGGTCATGTACCCAATTACCATATTCACCAAATACTCTTTTTTCGTATTGTCATAATAGTTCAGCGTACCGATACCCAAATATCGATATTCATGTTTATGTCGATTGCAATTATAATACCTACCTTCACTATTCAACACTACTTGATTTTTCCAGTATTCACCTAGCATCTTAGCCAGGATAATATCCTCACGATGCCTTGACCCATCGAAGAGTACCACAACATGAAAATGAAATCCACTTAATAAACCATACTCTAACTTAGCCAGATACCCTACAACACCGGGAGCGATAACCCCATCATTCATATCTTGGCGAAACATACCCCAATCTTTTTTAACATCTGATAGTGCACCTATAAAATCAACAATATCTACATATTTCCCCTTACGGTAGCTTAGATCCAGCCGAACAACCTCTAACCGAGCATATTTATCCATCAGAGAATGAATAAGTCTCTTAGCACCTCTCTTGCGCCCTCTTTTTGCATTACCCATCTTGTGTAAATACCGCTTCATCTGCTCACCTTGCATTACTCCACGGATCTTGGCCACAGCAGAGTCAAGCTTATCCTTTTGATCATCAGGATCGTAATCTCCAAAGGCCTCTAACCTCAACTCCCTCCAAGCAGTATTGAATGCCTCAACATAGGGGTGGCTATTGAAAAACATCTCCTCCTTGAATCCGTAACTATTCTTTTTAATTATAATTTCAATCAACTTTTTTCCAGACAAACTGGATGACCTAACGTACAATGTGCCACCCTTTCCTCTATGAACCTCAAATGGCACCTCATCTACCTCAAGCAAACGTGCCACTACCGCTTTCACCTCCTTGAAGTAAGCAACAACTTCTTCATTAAAGACACTCCTACTTTCATCAGAAACATCGTCAATGAGAAGCTCGCATTCTGGCCATTCTTGAGACACTCTCTCTTCTTCTTTAGAAACTCTCATAGGCACCTCTTGCAGCCAGGCTGCAACTCTTTTAGGATGAAGACTCTATCAAACCATATCTTCATAACTTACCATCCCTAAGTACCCCTAAGTACCCCTAAGTACCCCTAACACTTCTAACCTTCTAATTCTAATATTCTAATAACATATACTCCATAATTAAATAGAGCTCATGGAAGTCAAAACCTTGCAGACAGCAACATAAGCAACCTACAAAATACAGAAAGGCATAAAAAGTTAGTATCATAAAACACTATCCTAGATTCTCAAAGCGAGATATCAGACATGCATAGCACTCAGAATGCCAACCCCAGCACCGATTAATAACAAGCTTATTTTTCATCACTTGCGATTTTCTATTATAGAATCAATCCACGTATCTACCTCTGATTCCACCCAAGCAACCGACACACGACCTAGCTTAACTTGGCGAGGAAATTCTGGATCATAGTACGGCGATTTAGGATCTAGCTTATTGTAGACGCTTGACCTAGAAAGCCCAGTCTTCTGCATTACGCTTTTCAATTTGATAAGGACTTGGTTGCTCATCATCAGGCTCCTCGTGAATTCGACGAGGCAAGGATGGCAAAGGCATCCAAAGCTTGCACCTGTTAACAGATGTTAGGCTACATGTGGATCTCAAGACACACTGCGGCTGTTTTGACGTTAGTCGGTCTTCTGCCCTTATCAGAAAAATGCCATACCGGTACCTAACAGCAGGAATCAGACTCTACGTACCACTGTCAGGGCATCGCCATAACGGTAATGGATCCATCCCACAAAGCAACCAAAGGGCCAACACACCGTATTATTAAAAAAAATAATGGATACATATAGTCCCACAAGGTCCAAACGAGTTCATTGATTTCCTATAACATCTAATAATTTAATCCTCATACTTGTTGTTATGATAAAAACAATTCACTACACATCGCTGCTAAACCTGCTAAATTTAGCATCGTTAGCAACCGGGGAGATTAGATGATGAGCGACTTTGTAGATGACAGCACTGACACAACGCCCCTTCCTCCAAGTGACAGACTATCAATCCTGGATGTGAACAATGCTTCCGCCTGGCCGCGCTATAAAGAAGGCTCTATATTCGAATCAACTGTAATTGAAGTATCTAAATCAATTGAGGTCGCTGATGAAATGGCTCGAACATCGGCGCTAAGTGTAATGGCCACTGCCTGCCAAGGCCTAGTCGACATAGAGTTTCCTAATGGAAAACAAGTACCTACTTCTTTGATGACTTTAACCATCGCTAAAGGCGGAGAGCGTAAAAGTGCTGTTGACTCATGGTTTTCCCAACCATTACTAGATTTTCAAATCCAGAAGGAGAGAGACGCAGAATCTCAGGAAAGCGCCAATACCCGTTTATATAAAAATTGGAGGATAAAGGAAAGGGCACTTGAAAATTCTTTGGACAAGGCATTCCGTGGAAAATCGGATGACCTAGAGATTAAAAATATTGAAAATCAGCTGCTCTTATTAAAATCGCAAGAACCATGCCCACCACGCGACATAAAAGTATATTACGAAGATGCAACACCAGGTGCATTAGCTCAAAGCCTGTACAAGAAATTACCAATTGCATGCTTGGCTTCCAGTGACGCTGGAGATTTACTAAACGGACCTACATTTAGGGACCAGTCTCTTTTCAACTCTCTCTGGACTGGATCTTCATTTTCAGTAGACCGATCCAGCACGCCCAGCTTCACTCTACACCAACCAAGGTTAACCGTTTTATTGATGTTACAACCGGTTGCTATAGAGAAATTTTTAAAGAAAAAGGGTTATGAAGCACATGGTAATGGCTTTCTATCACGATTTCTCGTCGTAAAGCCAAAAGAAATGGCAGGGAAACGTACAGGTGACATGCCCCCTGTTCCTGACGAAATAAAATCGAAATTTTACGCGAGAGCTAATGAGCTTATATCTCGTTCGGTGGATCTCTTTGAAAAACAAGAAAAGCGATACACGTTAAAACTCAGCTCAAAAGCAAAAAACACATGGAAGAAAAAGTTTGATTTGATCGAAAAACAAATGTCAAAAGGAGGCATTTATTATCATGAACAAGAGCATGCATCTAAGCTTATGGATAACATAAGCAGAATTGCGGGAGTTATTCACACCTTCGAAGGTTATGAAGGAGACGTCACCTCTGAAACAATTGAGTACGCCTACAGACTTGGCCGTAAATATTCTCAACAATATCTTGACAACGTATCTCCAGAACCCGAAGTGGTTAAGCTAACCAATTTATTGGTGCAAGACATACAAAAACTAGCGACATTAAATTACGACGGATTTATGTTCAAAAAATCGTTGATTCAACAACGAGGAGCAGGAATGTTAAGAGATACCGATTCAAGGCAAATGGCTTTTGATATGCTGGAACAGCTTGGACACCTTAGGTGTCCAAGTCATCATGGAGGCGAGTATGAGTTCAAAATGAAAGTCTGGACAACGTTCGAGCCTGAGATCAGGAATGGTGAGGAATATACAATCAGCGAGCTCCCTCTATGGGAGCAACATGAACTAAAATCACCGGTAGGTAGCGGAAGATACATTCCTACACTTACCGTCCCTGAAAAGTATGCAAAAAATCATTAATAAATAATAAAACATGACGGAAAAATAATTAAAATTAGGCGTGTCGCATAGTTAAAAACAGCCGCCTGAAATAAATAAATTTCAGATCCATATCACTCCTGTGAGCCAAGCCCTCCCCGGGCTTTCTTCACCGCCACAGGAGTCGTGATATGGCCCCACCTTGCATGCGCTGTCATTCACAGCACCTCATCAATCTCGAGACGGCCCGCAAGCTCGGCATCGCTGCCGGTGCGCTGGCCGGCAGTCTCAAGAGCGTCTATGGATCGCTTTACGCCGTCAGAGTGCCGACGGTGCCGTCGCCGCACCTGCCGCTCAGTCGCGTGGCGAGTGCGGTCATTGCCGGCGCCTCCGGTGGTATCGCCGGTGCTGCGGCCGGCAACCAGATGGTTCGTCATCTATTGCCCCCCGGCGAAGGGTCCCCCTGGCTCTGTCTGGGCTGTGGCCACACCTTCCGCGTGCTGGACTGACACTGTTCTTTCCCCCTTCACCCGCCGGCGCTCTGCCGGCTTTTTTTCGTTCAGGAGCTTTCTCATGGCCCATCAAATCGAGCACATGGCTTACGTCGGCGATACCCCCTGGCATGGTCTGGGGCAGCAGCTGTCCCGCCATCAACCGCTGGACGTCTGGCGGCAGCAGGCCGGCATGGACTGGCACATCGAGGCATCGCCGGTGCGTTTCATTGCCGACTCGGCATCACATCTAGGCAGCATCCATTCCTTCCCCGAGCAGAAGGTGCTCTACCGTTCCGACACTCAGGCCCCGCTGTCGGTGGTGTCTCAGCGCTACAAGGTGGTGCAGCCGGAGGAGGTCCTGGCGTTCTACCGCGACCTCACGGAATACGCGGGCTATGAGCTCGAGACCGCCGGCGTGCTCAAGGGCGGTCGCAAGTTCTGGGCCCTGGCCCGCAGCGGGCTGGGCGGTGCCTTAAAGGGGCAGGATCAGATCAACGACTACCTGCTGCTGGCTACGTCGTGTGACGGCTCCCTGGCCACCGTCGCTATGCCGACCTCGGTACGGGTGGTCTGCAACAACACTCTGTCCATTGCTGTGGATGGCATGTCGCAAGGCGTGAAGGTGCCCCACAGCACCGAGTTCCGTCCTCAGTTGGTCAAGCAACAGCTGGGCCTCTCGGTCTCGCAGTGGGACGACTTCATGGTTCGCATGAAGACCCTGGCCGAGCGCAAGGTTAGCCAGGCGGAAGCCCAGACGTATTTCCAGTCGGTCATCTGCAATACCGACGGCCCACTGGACGACCCTTCTAAGCTGCCCAATGTCCGCGCCCTCAATCGTGTCCAGAAGCTTTACCAGGGCGAAGGGCGTGGCTCGCAACTGTGCACGACGCAAGGCACCGCCTGGGGCCTGCTCAACGCGGTCACCGAGTACGTCGATCACGAGAAGCGCGCCCGCAGCAACGACTACCGCATGGACTCTGCGTGGTTCGGCCAGGGAGCCCACCTCAAGGACAAGGCGCTGGAGTCCGCGCTTGCGCTGGTGGCCTGATCGGCCGCGAGCGCTACGACACCGGCGGCACGTCACACAGCCCCATTCATTTCCATCACGACAGTGCGCCCGGCCCTTTTCAGGCCGGGCGTCGCTGTTTCTGGAGGTATCAATGCAACCCCGCATGACGTCCGAGACCTACCGCGTCCTGACTCGGTTGACGCGTCAACTGTTGAAGGCCAGGGAACACACGACGGACACCCACGTGCTGGCCGAGGGCCGTCTCTACCGCGTGGCCGTGTCCCTGGAACCGGTCCCTGCCGACCAGCTCGATGATGTCATCAATCGCTATCGCTAACGGAGGCTGTCATGGCAACCCCCATCAAGCCCAATGCCAACGGTCAGACGCCGGTGGCTCAGTCCGATCAGGACAGCACCGCGATCATTCAGGTGATCGAGCGGGCTGCCCTCAATCCCGACGTCGATATCGACAAGATGGAGCGTCTGCTGCAGATGCAGGAACGCGTGCTGGATCGCCAGGCGCTCATGGCCTACAGCGCCGCCATGGCGGCCATGCAGACCGAACTGCCGAGCATCGCCGAACGTGGCCAGGGAAACAACGGCCACTACGCCACGCTGGAGGACATCGTCGATACCGTGCGCCCGATCATGCAGAAGCACGGCTTCGCGGTGAGCTTCCGTATCCAGACCCAGGAGCGTGCGATTCAGGTCACCGGCGTGCTGATGCACCAGGACGGCCACCGGGAAGAGACCAGCATGCTGCTACCGGCGGACGTCAGCGGCAACAAGAACGCCGTCCAGGCCTTCGGTTCGTCGACCAGCTATGGCAAACGCTATGTGCTCTGTGCCTTGCTCAACATCACGACCCGGGGCCAGGACGACAATGGACATGCCGCCGTCTCGGTGACGCGCGTGACCGCGTTGCAGGCGGGCCAGATCAGGCAACTGATGGGCGCCTGCCCGACGGCTACCCAGGAGTGGTTCGTCGGCAAGTATGGCGATGCCGAGCAGGTGCCGCGCAGTGATTTCGACAAGTTGCGCGCATCCCTGCAGAAGCGAGCCCAGCCCTACTCACAACCTCACTGACCGGCCGCGAGGGACGCCCCTCGCGGTCTATGCCGCGTCATCGAACAAGGAGATCGTCATGCAGATCCTGACATTGGACCAGGGCACGCCCGAATGGCATGCCGCACGTCTCGGCATCGTCACCATGTCCGAGCTGAAGACATTGCTGGTCAAGGGCAAGGGGCCGGGAGGCCTTGGCAGCGGGGCACTGAGCTACATGCATCAGTTGATCGGTGAGCGCATCACCGGCGAGCCCTCCGATGCCTTCCAGGGCAATGCCCACACCCAACGCGGCCACGCACTGGAGCCGGTGGCCCGCGAGCTCTACCACGAGGCGACGGGGCTGCCGCACCTGAAGCAGGTCGGCATCATCCTCAATCACGGCGTCGGCTACTCGCCCGACTGCCTGGTGGACCGCAACGGTCTCGCCGAAATCAAGACCAAGCTGCCCAAGTACCAGATCGAGTTGCTGCTGGCCGGTGAGCTGCCCCCGGAACATGTCGCCCAATGCCAGGGCGGCCTGTGGGTCAGTGAACGGGAGTGGATCGATTTCGTCAGCTATTGGCCGGGGATGCCGCTGTTCGTGAAACGCGCCTATCGGGACGAGGCGATGATCCGCACCATCGCCGAGCGGGTCGACGCCTTCCACGAAGAACTGGAGCGCCGCATGGCGCTGGTGATGGCGGCCTGAGGAGAGACACCATGACCCACCGTAAATTGATTGCCGGCGAAGTCGCCGGCACCTATCACGTCACCGAGGCGGTGACCGAAGGCGAGCTGCTGCAGATCGCCAAACGACTCGCCCGGCGCCGACTGGCCAAAGGGCGCAAGATCAACCAGCCAGCCTCGGCCTTCGAGTATCTCCAGGTACTGATGCAAGACTATGAGCACGAGGTGTTCAGCGCCCTGCTGCTGGACAGCCAGCATCGCGTCATCCGCTTCGAGGAGCTCTTTCGCGGTACGATCGATTCGGCCAGCGTCTATCCCCGCGAAGTAGTCAAGCAAGCCCTGACCTGCAACGCCGCCGCCGTCATTCTGGTCCACAATCATCCTTCGGGCGATGCTGCACCCAGCGACGCCGACCGGCGCATCACCCAGCGGCTCAAGGAAGCGCTGGGGCTAGTGGAAATACGGGTGATTGATCATGTGGTCGTCGGAAGCGAGGGATGTGAATCCTTTGCGGAGCTGGGCTATCTGTGACAGCGCGTCACGACATAACGCCGGTGCCACCCCGCTGGGGTGGCACCGGCTTGACGAGCAAGCAGCTTTTACAATTTTCTACCGACATCTAGATGTTGACAGAGCAATCTCTGGTAACATCGTCATCGGCCCAAATTTTTTTTATTTCGCTAGAAAATCTAATCTTCAGATGCTTCCCACAAAAGATTGCATACCTGAAAATTCAAATCGACAAACTCATGCCAACTGTATTGGTCAGCATAGTTTAACTCATACTGCCGATCGACCCGACAAATATCTGGTCGATCAGCGTAAATAGTACAGCTTTTATCGACATCATTGTAATGCTTGCAAGTACCATCGCCCCGATCAAGGGGCTGGGTCTCATCCGACAAGTAGACATGCTGGCAACACAGTCCACACTGGGTGCATGGGAACTTGTTTACCCCGTGATGCATGACGCCAACCATTTTCGCGTACTCTCGGAGCTTCCCATCTCGTAAGGCAACTCTACCCCCCTTTTATCCACTTCGACTTGTAGAAGCGTGCCCCGCTGAATTTCATCGTTACAAGCTACTAACTGCTGCGATAACTCTTCCAGCTCATCTGTATCAAGATTAAATTCCATCTGGCCAAGTTCCATAAGGTACTGATCCAGATCGGCATTAATGGCCTGGAACTTCGCGACCGCGTCGGCATGCGGCATAATTGACTCAATGAACGCCCATACTTTTTTCGCTATACCACTATGGAGCATGAAGTAGCTCAGCCCTAAAGTGACGACGCCGGTTACAAGCGCGCTTCCGAAAGCCGCCAGCTCAGCACCCAGCGGAAAATTGCATATCGGCAATAGTTGAGTATAGGCCACCGACCCTACCGCCGTAGCAGTCCCAATGGAAAGCACAGAGACGACAGCCTTACACAAATCGACAAACCCCAACTGGTCGGGGTTAAAAATAAGTAACTTAATGGCCTTAACCAACTGCCCCCAGACCTCTCGGATGATTTTTACCGCCATGCGCTGCGTTGTAGCAAAAATATTGAAGAGCGTGGTTGTGAAGCTGGCCAATACGCCTCCGAAGACGCCATCCTTGAAGGTCGTAAGAAAGTCCTTGAAGCGCGCCTTTACCCTTTTCCAGATACCTTTCAGTGTCTTGTTGATACTGTCAATAAATGATGAAAAATCGAACTGTTCTCTGCTCTTCTCCAGCAGGGCCGGGACCTGCTCGCGCAGCTCGAACCAGACCTCAGCCATGATCAGCCCCAACATTTGGCGGGTGCCCATCTTCAACCCTGCCACACTTGATGTCTTAGCGTTCTGCTTCAAAAACTTGCTGCTGGTGTAATAGCTGTAACTTACCTGCTCCTCGTAAGGCTTCCTTGCTTCCGCATCCCTTTTCCGCATCTCCTCGGAGTCAATGGACTTTAGCTCCTTGATCGCATTTTCGTTCTTGCGAATCCCGTCTTCAAGTTTTTGAGCTTTGTGTCGCTCCTCGGGGGTATTTTTTGGCATACTTTTCAGCCGGCGGATATCCCTGTCCCGCTTTTCTTCCTTCCGCTCTATGATCTTCGGTAGCTTCCCAAGATATGCATTGATAGGGGTCGCGTTTTTCGACTTGTTGACCGTTTCCTGCGTGGATTGGAGGTTGCTATCCTGATTGGCCAGTTTAACCCCATCCACCTCAGCCAAGATGCGCCCCGGATCATTATGAACTTCTTGGGCACTGATTACATGGTCGAGATTACGCTTTTCTCCCGGCTCCATAGTGGTATTTCGGTAAGTGTCGTAAAGCCCCCCTGCCTGATGCCGTAGCTTGTCAGCCCTCCCAGTCTCTTTAAACCTAGCGTCCTTATGGTACAGGCCGCTGTTATACTTTTCTCGATTTTGATAGCGCTGCTTTTCTCTGTCAGTGGCCCAAACTCCATTGCGCACGTTATGAATGGTATCAACGTCACCGCCTTGTTTGTCCTCAAACAAGAGGAAGTCCATACCAAAACTCGTCACCAAACTGTTGACGACGGTTTTTTCGAGCTCTTTGGCCCAGTTGAAATCTTGCGCTGAAGCGTGCATAAGGAGACTCATGGAAAACAAGGAAAGTGAACAGTGGGGAGCTTTCGCTCCCCCGGTCACATCAAGCTGTCTTGACGTGTTCCGCACTGGACGTCGCTTTTTCAAGCTGATGATCCAGTGCTCTATCGTTGAGTATCATGGAGCCTTCTGTGTCAGTCTCCATCACAGGCACACCATTTTCATCCATGGCTACTTCGCCATCGACAACTTTAACTTTGAAGATCGGAGTAGAGATCAGATCAACCAGAATGGTTGCCAACGCATAGCCATTTTCAATGATCCGCATAATCTCATCATTGAGCTTGCCCAATTCCTGCGCCACATCGAGATTATGGCTTTTTATATACTGCAGGTGACCGTCGATTTCCTTAAGATGGTCAAAATACAAAGTAAATTGGTCATCGAGGGACACAAGTGTTCTTTGGATCCTACACACATAGACTGTTGTCTGACCAAGATGCTCAATGGCACGCTCCAGCTTCTCGATGGCTTCATTGACTTCTTCGTCGGCCTTGCGAGCGTTTCTGAGCGCTTCTTCGCCATGGCTATTGTAAGCCCTGCCTGCAATGGCCAATACAGGACCGGCTACTGCGGCCCCGAGGATTGCCGTTCCACCGGCCATGCCCATGCCGCCCGTTGCTAGAGAGCCACCACCAATGGCAGCCAGGGTAGCGTTGGTGGCGGCAGCCCCTGCCAGAGATGATATCGCAGTGCCCGTTGAAGCAGCGCCCAGAGCCATGACGCCACCATAGACTGCAAACCCGGCAGCAGCGCCAGCGGTGCCGGCCCCTGCAACTGTTCCCAGTACACCAACGGCCGTGTAGCTATACTCCTCAATTTCTTGGAGCTTATGCTTGGGAATATTGACTTCCAGCTTGTTCTTGCGGCCCTCATTTAACTGCTGCTGAAGTTTGTCTGCCAAAACCTTGAACTCACCGAGCCTCTGGCCGATCTTGAGCTCTTTTTTCCCCAAAGCTTCGAGCGCCCCCGTGGCCGTGCTCTCCTGCGCATCAAACACTTCTCGTTTTTCGTCATAACGCTGCTGGGCACTCGCAACGATCGCGTCGGCTTCCGAGTGGCTCTGATAGCCGTCGTAACCTTTTTTCGCGCCGTAGGCGGCACTAGCCAAGGCTGCTCCGGCAAGGACAAAGGGAAGTGGCATAAAAATCTCCTTATTGATTAGCTGTGGAAGCTCTCGCCTCCTTTGCAGCACGGACCTCAATCTATATTAGAGTATATCGATAAAGAACATGAATCACACTAGATATTCCAGCTACCCGTCGTGATCGAAATGCATCGCTATGTATATCGTCCGGGAGCGATGATCCTTGAGTCATGTTTCCTCAAGACAGGCTCTCAATCCTGCTTTATCGTCATAATGAGAGTGAATTACTGGTACGACAAACCGTGTCGCAGCTTGGCATGTTTCCCTGCCCAAATCCTTTGCATGACATGCAACGCCTATTGTCGATCAACGACACGAGCCTGGTTGCCACCATAAGACGAGCCAAAGATCTGATCATGATAAGGACGACAGAAGCACTCGAGCCCATGACCAGCAGTAAGACGGCTAGCCCCTGTCGGACCAAAGTATTGGGGCAAAGGGAAGACGACCACCGGGACTTGGTGAACCCAGTACCCTGGCACTGCCGACCTCGTCGAGGGCTTCCATTTTGAGGCTGCGCCCGGCGAAGTGATGACAGCGACCACCGATGGCGTTCGCCTGCTGGTGGCCCCGGACTGGAGTGCCGACCTAGATGACACAACGCATCGCTTCGTTCAGGTTCATCTGGTTTGGCACGCCAGCGCCGGGAACTATCACCCCATGCAGCACCGTGACGAGCATCGTTGGCACCTGAACCTGCGACCATGCCGTGAACGCTCAATTGCTGCTGATCCGGCTTCCCGCTGGCCGGCGGTTCGGTATTGTTTCCAGCATGCATGACGCGAAGTGTCTCCGAGCGCCAAGGAGGTGCAGTATCTTGATCGAGCTTGGTGTCAACGCATTCACTACGTGGTACGAGACTATCTCGGCCTCCCTGGTTGCCCGACCCGGTGGCTGCCTAGTACTGATGCGTAGATGATTCTTTTGCGAGCTTTTCCTTAGGTTGGTGCCTCAGCCCCGACTTGGCGACAAGAAGCGTTTATGTCCGAGATACGCAAGACCATGTTCCACTACCGTGCCCTACTACAGCTGATCCCGCGCAGCCCAAGCCGGATAAACACACCAGTACTACTGGAAAAACTGCATGAGCACGGATTCCATCTCGATACCCGCTCGATGCAAAGGGACGCTGCACTTTCCGCTAGGGTGCGACGACAGCCAGAAGCCTTATCACTGGTACTTCGATCGTGACTTCAACTGCACCCAACCAGCTCTGGATAACCCAGTTCCGCGATGCCCGACATCTGCTCAACGGCTTGGAGGCAAATGGCCTGAGCCAGTGGGCCCGGCGTATACGGGCCATCCCCAACGGCAAGTCGCTGCTGCCCCGCTCCGCTGGAGGCAGCCACTTGGCAGACGGTGGCGCAGGCGCTGCTGGAGCATCGCGCCCTCGATGTGCCTTATCTATTTCGCAGCGCAGAGGTGGACACACGTTTCATTCTGCACCCGCAGGGACTTGGTAAGTCGCCACAACATGACCTACTTGGTGGCCACGGTGAACGACTACACCGACATTCGCTTGTTCGCCCTGCGCCGTATCAAGGAGGCTACCCTCAGCGAGACCACCTAGCGGGAAGTACACGACTTCGCTCTCAACAACCACATCCGCGGCGGCGCCTTCGGCTATCGGCAAAGCCCCGAAGACGTGAGGCTATTGTAAGCGGCTCAAGCCCACCAGTTCCGGCGAGAGTGAGACGAGCAGCGTGTCCTTCCACTGCCAAGGCAGTAGGACGCCGGGATCGTCATTCCCTCGAGTGTGGGCAGCGTTTCGAACACGAACTGCAGTCGACGCGTCGAGCTGTAGTGGTCAAGCAAGCCCTAGCCTGGGCGTCATTCTGGTCCACAACCACCCCTCGGGCGACGTGCACCCAGCGATGCCGACCGGCGCATTACCCAACGACTGAAGGAAGCGCTGGGACTGGTGGAGATCCGGGTGATCGATCATGTCGTGGTCGGGAGCGAAGGATGTGCGTCCTTTGCGGAGCTGGGGTATCTGTGACCGCGATGCGCGACATAAGCCGGTGCTGCCCCAATGGGGCAGCACCGGGTATTCGCGGCATCATTTATTTTTTGAAGAACTGGCTGTTGACGGCCAGAAGCGGGCGTTCGCTGCTACATACTTGAGGTCTGCTCAGCGGGCAGAGCGATCATTTAATCCTTGCTTATTTTTGTGTGGACACCTTTCCGAGAGTCTGGATCACGACAGCGATAGTGCAGCTATCGTCAGTAGGGTGACTCAATTGGTTCTTCGTCACTTCATGTGGATTTGGCCTGATCAAGCAAGTGGCCTACCGGGCTGCCGATCAGGTAGATCATGGCGATGAAGTTGGTCTCGTTACGGTAGCCGCGTGCGCGTGACCGGGCAGCCTGGAACAGACCGTTCATGCCTTCCAGGCGCGCGTTGGTCAGCCCCGAGAGCCAGCGCCTCACCACCTGCTCCGCATGCCGCTCCAGGGTCGTCAGGGCCTTCGCCATTGGCTTGAGCAGGGGCTGACCGACGACCGCTTCTCGCATGACCTTGAGGTAGTTTGTAACGCGCCACCGGGCGGCACGCGGCGTCGACGCCTGTCGGATCCAGCGTAGCTTCTCCTTGATGATCCAGGCATCAGCGGTCGCACTTCGATCACTCACCAGCTCCTGAAGCGCGGTGAGCTGCTTGGCCGTCAGGTTGCCGCTATCCAGGCTTTTCAGCACTGCCCAGCGCAGCGCCTTGGGATGCCTCTTCTCACGGCGCTCCTTCTTGCGGACCTCGTCCAACGCCTTGGTGAAGGTCTGCACGATGTGGAACCAGTCGACCGTCACCTCGGCATTGGGAAGGTGCTTAGACACGCCGCTCAGGAAGGCTTGGGACATGTCGCAGACGACCTCAACCACATTGCCCGCATCGCCGCCATGCGCTGCCAGGAAGTCGCTGAAGGCCTTGAGGGTGTCCTTGCCATGGCCCGGCACGGCGAAAAGCACCGGCTCCTGCTTGCGTTGCATGTCGAGGAACACGGTGACGTAACGCTGACCCCGCCGGGACGCGGTCTCGTCCACGCCGACAGTCGCCACGCTGGATAGATCCAACTCCCCCAACATGCGTCCCACATAGTGGTGCACGATGCGCCACAGGCGCTTGTCAGCGATCGCCCACTGCCGGGAGACGGCCAGCACCGGCATCTCCTTGACCAGCGACATGGCCGCCTGCTCGAACAGCAGCGTGAAGTCGCTACCGGGCCGAGCCCAGGGCACCTCGATGCGCTTGACGCCATGCTCGGGGCACTTGGCGCGAGGCACCCGCGCATGCAGGTAACAGTGGTGCTGGAAGAAATTCAAATGCCGCCAGGTTCTATCGGCGAAGTCGTGGGCCGGGCAGGCCTCGCCGCACTCCGGGCAGGGGTAGAGGCTGCCCCGCTCGGCCTCGACATAGAGGTCCAGGCGGTGGGGCGACACGGCGGTATCCAGGTGCTGGTCCTTGAGAACCCAAGGCGCTTCAAGGCCCAGGCCGAGGGTCAGAATCTGGGTGCCGTCCATGCCATGCCTCCTGTCGTCGTGGAGGTCATATCCTGGCCCAGTTCAGGGGGCGAATTCCACACCCAACGACGAAGAGCCTTATTTTTCCTTCGTTTGTGTATGGCGACCTTTTCTCAATGCAGTAATGCGACTTGGGAGTCAAATAGGCCTGCTGTACGACACAAGTTGTCGCTATATCCAGGCCGTGTCAAAACACTGTTCAGGCTGGCACACTGCCTTCAGGCATTCCTGATCGGCAGTTTCTATCATGGCACGCTACATCACGGGCGATTCGCGCGAGCAGATTGATCTGCTACCACCATCTCTCGATGAACTGATTCCCGACGATCATCTCATCCGCGTCATCGATCTGTACGTCGATTCTCTCGACCTCGACGCCCTGGGCTTCGAACGTGCTCAGCCGGCGGCAACCGGACGTCCGGGTTACCATCCTGCTGACATGCTGCGTCTCTACCTTTATGGATACCTTCAACAGATCCGCTCGTCGCGTCGTCTGGAACGCGAGTGCCAGCGCAACATCGAGCTGATGTGGTTGCTCAACCGGCTGACCCCAGACTTCAAGACGATTGCTGAGTTTCGACGCAAGCATCCTCAAGCCTTTCGTCAACTCTGCCGGCACTTCATCCGCTTCTGTCGTGATGCTGGCTGGCTAGGAAGCCGTGAGGTTGCCATCGATGGCAGCAAATTTGGTGCAGTCGCCAGCAAGAAACGAGTCGTCAAGTCTGAGGACTTAAAACGTGATGAACAGCGGCTAAACGAGCGCATTGATGCCTGGCTAAATGAGCTCGATGAAGCTGACCATGATGAGGCTCATCGTGATAAGCCTCATCATGACCAACGCCGCCGTTTGCTGGTCAGAGGCTTCAGAAAAGGGCGAAGAGTAATCAGTTTAGCCGTGCTGGCCTACAACCTGAAACGGTTGATGAACCACATCGGCACCGAAGCGCTAAAAGCTCGGTTGAAAGCGATGCCGGCCTGAGGGCTGGGCAGTCTATCGGCTGTTGATTGACCGCCGCAATACCCCAAAGAAACCCAACCGAATGAAGCGGGTCCGTTCTCCGACAACCCAGCTAGGCAGTTTTCCGTTTTGACACGGCCTGTTTGGGCAAGTACTGACGGATCAGTCCATTGGTAGTCTCGTTCGTTCCCCGCTGCCAAAGGCTTCGCGGGTCACAAAAGTAGATCGCCAGGCCTGTAGCAATCCGTAGCTGTGCGTGTTGGGTCAGTTCCGCCACCTGATCCAAGTCAGCGTTTTGCGCAGTTGCTCGGGGAGCGTTGCAACCTTCGCGGCGATGGCATCGCGAACGGCTTCGGCCCCATGACCGGCTAATGCTGGTCCGTTTTTGACTCGGTACCACAGCCATGATCAAGCATAGGCGGCAAGTGCAGCATTAGCGTGAACCGGCTCGTGCATTCAGCCAAGGTGCCAATCGCAGAGCTGTTCAGGCCGATGATCAGGTCCTCCTCTCAGTGACCGGGGATAGCACGATCTGCAACTTCCGCCGGGCGCTGGCTGATCATGACCTCAGGAGAGATAAAGAGTTTGCCCCGTTGCTGTCTCCTGGTGCGTGGAACTCGTAACGCTCGGCCGGTGCCGCAGACACGCGGAAAACTCGCGACGCAGAGCGCCACGGCCTTGAATGTAGAGTGCTTGATAGATCGCCTCGTGAGAGATTCTCATCGTCCGAAAATTCGATCCGCAGTCGACGGGTGATTTGCTCTGGGCACCAGCTTGTTCCCCATCGCCGATCGGCTAGACGGCCATGCCCACGCCCAACATCAAGGTATCGTGCTTCATCATCGTTCCTCTTCCGTGTTGCGTACGGGGCGCGGCGTCATTCGCAACGCGCGTCGTTCATCATGCGGTTCTTGCCCTGAGCCTTGGCGTCATAACTCGCGGCATCGGCGCGTTTCACCATCGCCTGTGCATCAACGTCATCGACGCCCAGGCATGAAACCCCCAGGCTCGCGGTGACACAGTAGTGCTCACCCTTGCGCAGTATCGACAACTCGCTTACTGCTTGGCGGACCTCCTCGGCGATGCGCATGGCTTGTGGGTTGCCGCAGCCGGGTAACAGGATGGCAAATTCATCGCCGCCCAGGCGCGCCAGGTGGTCGTCGCGACGCACGCACCCTTCCAGACAGCGGGCAATCGCACGCAGCATGTCATCCCCTAAGGCGTGACCACCCTCGTCGTTGATCGGCTTGAAACTGTCCAGATCGAAGAGAATCAACGATGCCATTTCGCCATGTTCGCGGAAACGCCCATAGGTCTCCTCTAGGCGTCGCTCGAAACCGCGCCGATTGAGAAGCCTGGTCAGCGGATCGTGCTCGGCTTCCCAGAGCTGGCGCTTCTGCTGTGCGCGCAGATGCGTAATGTCCTTGACGAATCCCACCACACCTTGCGGTTGCTCGCCGTTCATCACCTGACTGGTATACAGCTCCAGCCACATCATGCCCGCATTGCCACACTCAAAGCGCAACTGACGATACAGTCCATCGCCGCCGTTTACCACATCGCGCCACAGCGCAAACAGCACCGGACGATCCTCGGGATGCAAACGACGCAACCAGGCGCGATGCTTGAACGACACCGCCGACAATCCCGTCAAGGTTTCAAGGGCCGGGTTGACGTAGCTGATTCGGCCCTCGAGATCGGCCAGAAACATCGACAATGGCGACGAACTCAACACTGCATCGAGATAGGCCTGGCGGCTGCGTCGCTCCGCGCGCTCGCGATTGCGCTCATACTCCACGCTATTGAAGGTCTGCGCGATGCGCTGCAACTCTTCCAACGAAGTATCCAGGGAAATACGCGGGATATCCCCTTGCCCCACCTGCGCGATCTGACGCGCCAGGTGCCGTAGCGGTGAAAGCTCCAGGCGCAACAGCCACCACAACATGGGCAGCATCGACAGCACCACGATCACCGCCACCCACCACTGGCGACGCACATAATCGATGATCGGTTGGCGTGTTTGACTTCGCGGCAGAAAGACACCCACCACCCAGTCCGGTTCCCAGACCTGGTGATAACTCATCAACGCCGGTTCGCCGTCATTGAGACGACCGGTACCGGTGCCCTGCCAGCCATCCAGTGCCTGATCGAGTACGGGACTCTCCAGCGTGGCAGGGACATGCTGCATGATCAGGGAACTATCGGGATGGCTGAGCACCGTGCCATCACTGGTCATCAACACCGCATAGCCCTGCTTTCCGATGCGCAGGCTGCGCAGATCGAGGAAGAAGCGCCCGTCACGCAGATTGACCACGCCGCCCAGCATGCCTTCGAAACGGCCCTGCGCATCCGTCAGCGGCACCCCCATCACCACCAGCGGTCGACTATCATAAAGTTTACTGATGATCGGGCGACCCAAGAAGGGGCGCCCTTCTTCGCGAACGAAGCGAAAATACTCACGGTCAGCCACATTCAGGCCCACGGCGCCCGGCAGCGACGGCGTGAAGCCCATGACATCTCCCTCGGCATCGACGACGAATGCCGAATCGAACAGCTCCAGCAGCGCCGTGTGGTCGCTCAAGCGCGCCTGCACGTCGTCGTCGCTATCTTCGGTCAGCGGTACATCGCCCTGCAAAGCCCCCGCTTGCGAGGAAGCAATGGTTTTAAGCGTATCGAGTCGCAACGAAATGGATTGCTGAATATCGCGCGCGATCAGCGAGGCTTCGTAATTCAGGTGCGCCCGATTGATCTCCTCGGCGAGACCGCTACCGCCACGCAGCGACACCCACAGGATGGCGATGACCAACACACTCCAGCCCACGCCGATACCGAGGACCAAACGCCCCAACAGTGTTTTGGGTAGCAATGCCTTGCATAATCGTCTCGTGCGATTTGGCCATCTTCGCATCACGTATCGCCAGGTCCATGTCATTATTTAGTGGTGGGCGACAAGCGTATCCCAGCGGCTCCAGCGAGCAAACCCCGCGCCCCTCGCTCCCCTTTGCGCGACGTTGTTTTCCTCGCATACGTGTCAGGTCCCGAGTGATTCTGTTCGACCAGCTCGCGCACGCGCGCTCGAGCCCGCTTACCCAGATTGTCGGCTGGCCCACACCCCACTCATTGCGGGTAGGGCATCCAACCATCACCCTTGAGACGCACATAGGGCACGTCCTGATAAGGCATCACTACCACCCCCTCGTTTTCGGAGATCGGCTGGGTGGTCGGTAGGTCGTCGAACAGCCCCTGCCAATCGACCTCGCGGGCGTTGAAAATATCGTCTGCCACCAATCGTGAGACCAGTTCGGAGACCGCAAGATAGCTGGTCGGCTCGCTGACATGCAGCGGTGAACCTTCGTGGGACTGAGCCATGCCGGTCAGTTTCAACCCTACCGGAACATGGGTGATGGATGGGCTGGGAATCTCACGCATACCGGAGAACTGCATCTTGTCGCCCCGCAACGCCGCACCATGTGCCGCCTGAACCAGCACCGCAACGTGACGGCCCTGCCGGTCGAGTTGCTTGAGGAAGGTCAGCACCTGGTCGAAAAGCGCTTCTAAACGCGGCTTGTAATCGGCAGCACTGCGCTGGCCGGTGTAGCGATTACCGTCATGCAGCGTAATGGTGTTGTAGAAGGTCGCACTCGGCGTATCGGCGGCGTCCCGCTCCGCCCATCGCGCGAGCACGTCGCTGTCGGAATAGATTGGCGAATCGTCGAAGGCCTTCAGCACCGGCTGTAAACCGGCCTGAGACATCTTGGGCACGTCGAGATTGCCTTCCTGCTGCAGCTCGTCGAGGTAATTGTCGAAACTGCCGTCGTGGTTGAGCATCAGCTTTTCGCCGAACCCAAGTCTGGCGAGATTCTCGAACAGGTGACACTGGGCCGGCACTTCGCCATAGATCGCCTTGTGAGGGCGTTGCCCACAACTGGCTTGGAGAAACCGAATACCTGCGGGGCCGCTATATGAGGTTGCCGAGTTGAAGTTGTCGAAGATCGCGTCGAGGTAGTCGAAAAGGGGATGATCCGTCAGCCCCACTTCGGTCATGTCGTCCCAGGACAGCGAACAGATATTGATGACCAGCAGGTCGAAGGGGGCTGCGCCTGCGGGGCGCGGCGAAAAGGTAGTCTGGCGCTTGCGCTCACTGTCATAGAAGGCAGTGAGCTTGCTATCGAGCGCCTCGTCGCTGTTCTCCTCGATGGGTGCCGGCGTTGCTACCGGCTTACTGGCAACCTTGGCCGCGCCGCTCTCGGCGACGCTTGGCGTCGTGGTCGTCGCCGGCCGCGGCGAAGAGATGACGACGGACGGTAACAAAGGTGCCACGGCCAACCAGATCAGCGCGATCACCACCGGCACCGTGACTCGTACCCAAGGGGCAATGAAGCCATAGCCCACGGCGAGAACGAAGAACACGCCAATCCACTGCCAGTCGATCACTCGCTCGGCCAGGTCCAGTAGGTAATCGGTACTTAGCGCCGCCACCTGCGAGGACTGCGCCAGCAGCCGCTCGAAGGGCGGCAGCCAGGTATCGTAATAGAACAGCGCCACGCTGATGGGAATAGCGACGACATGACGCAATCGATGCAGCCACAGCGGCGGCAGTGGCATCAACAGAAAAGCGGCAAACACCAGGTTCGCCAGCACGTCGAATCCGATCGCTCCGCGCCAGTAGAGCACCAGCTTGATGATGAAATACAGATTCCACGCCCCCAAGCCGCGCCATGCACTAACACGTCCCGGAGCCTCGAGCAACGAGGTTTCGATGCGACTCATTAGTCAGATACATCCTTGTCCACCGTCCGGCGCCGACGCACGCCGAGACGAACCAGATAACGCGGCCGCCGATTGAGGATGCGCCGCCCCCAATGCCATATCGATCGCCCTCCCAGTCCCGCAAGCAGCCCCGCGAGTAGGCCCACCAATCCGAGCAGTAATGCCATGTCCTGGTTCATGTCGCGCCCTCAGCCTGTGATATCAATGCCAGCGACACTGCACGTGGTGCCAACGGCGCTGCTCCCGACAGAGTCTGGTCGGAAACCGGGTGTGCTTTGTCATTCAGTTCGGCAGGCGCCTGAGTCTGCGAGTCCCAGCCCTGGTCGACCATCTGACGTTGTTCCAGAGCTATGGTCTCTCGCTGGTCGAAGACCTGACGACTGGAGAACAATGCACTGTCGGCGACTCCGAACAGCCGCGTCAGGGCAATGTCGAGATCAGTCAGACGGCAGCCGAACAGGAACAGATATAAGCGAGACTCGATGAGCGTGACCATGTCACCCTGTCGCGTGAGTCGGCACTGGGCCAGTGCCTGAGTCGCGGACAAGCCACCGGCCGGCCGTAATACTACCAACAGACTCGACACCGACTCGGCCGAGTCCCCCGCCAGCCAATCCTCGATCTGCTCGACGAACACAGCCGGCGAAACCACGCCGCCAGTCGGCAACGGCCGAAGCGCGGCGAGCACCGCAGTAAAATCGTGATCGATAGCCCGCACGAAGCGCTGCCCCTGGATACCGTCGATACGGCTCAGGAAACGTGCGAACGATATGTTGTGGCCGACCACCAGATTGACGCCGCTGAGGGCCAATAGACGCTCGTCGCGATAGCGCAGGCAAGGGACCATCTCGCGAACCACCAACTTGATGGTGCCGCCGCGTTGCAGGCGTAGGCGATGCATCTGGCTCGCCACCATTTCGACCTGCCCGGCACGCTCCAGTGCCAGGATCACCGTCGCCGCCTGGGCGTCGACCGCCCGCGCGACCACCTCGTGCGGATCGTCGAAGGCCTGCCAGTGCTCGCTAGGCAATGTGGCCTCCTCAAGCGCCGCTCGCTGCACGAAGTAGATATGTTCATCGCCGCCACCGACGGTCTCATGCCTGGCCACCTGTAGCAGCCGCCAACCAATACCCTGCGCCGCCAGACTCATATCTTGGCCACCGCAGGCACGCAGGTCGCTGCGCCAGTGCACCACCAGGTAACGCGCCGTCTCGCCCACAGGCTGGAGATGCGCCAAGCCATCGAGTACGTCGTTATGCGGCTGCAGGCGGCCACGCAGGGCCAGGCTACGCAACCCATGCACGAGCAGCACCAGGCAGACCTCGCGTTTGCGGCACCAGCTCTGCCAACGCTGCAGCCACGCTGCCAGCGGCGCCTCCTGTAGCGACGCGAGAGCGCTCGCCGGCAACTTGACCATAACCAGCCGCGGGCCATGACGACGCCGCCAGCGGCGATCCAACTCGTCAGACAGGCTAGTCAGAGCAACGCGCGGCGCGCTGTCGGAGAGCGACCACAGCGTCAGCCGGCCCGGACCGCGTGCCGGATCTTCCAGGCCTGGGGGCTGCCGTCCATCGTCTCCCATAACGATCCAGTCGGCCCGGTCGTCGGCCTCGAGGCCGGCCAATAGTCCTGCGGCCAAACGCTGTAGATGGGTTTCGCGATCGGCGAGCAGCACGTACTGCCCCGGACAGCGAAGTACCGAAAGTTCCGAGCACAGCCCCGCGACATCCAATGAGAAGTGGCGTCGCCGGTCAGTCGGCGGCGTCATTGCATCCCCTCGCACTTCATCAGCGCAACATTCCTTGGCAAAATGGTGACAATATGATGAATTTATGTAAAAAGACAGTATCTAACAGTCACTATACTGCCAATAACGTACTTCAAAAACAGGTCGATGTGCCCAACACATACCTCTTGGCCACAGGAATAGCTGCAGTCAAATGTCGATTCCAGATCACACTTCCACTCGTCATCTCGTTACTGCTCCCGCACACGACGATGATGTCCGCACCCTGATCGACAATGCCGGACTCGGCGACTTTCCCTATCGCAACATTCATCAGCAGGAACGTCTCGCCACTAACCTCGAGCGTTGGCCGCTGTTGAGCGAGCTGGCCAACGCCGGCTCGGAGATCGACGCGTGAACGTGCTTGCCCTGCAGGGGCTGCGCGGCGGCACGGGGTCCACTTCCCTGCTCGCCGCGCTGGCCGAAGCGCTCACCCAGGCGGGGCTTAACGTATTGTGCATCGATCTCGATCCACGCAATCAGTTGCGCCTGCACTTCAACCACCCATGGCGAAACAACAACGGCTGGGCGACCGCCGAGGCGGCGGGAGCTGTCTGGCACGAGATGGCCTTTGCCCTCGGTGAACGTCTGACGTTTTTGCCCTATGGGCAAGGCGCGGAAGTCATCGAAGCCCGGGAACGTGACCGGCTGGGAACATTCTCGCTCTGGGGCCATCGGTTGGCCGAGCTGGACCCGCATCGTTACGACTGGGTACTGGTCGATGTACCGTCCGCCTGTTCGGTGCATCAGCAAGAGATGCGCCGTCTGGCTCCAACCTGGCTGACCGTGACCCACTGCGACGCCGCTTGCCATGCCCTGCTCGCCAGTCGTGAGCCGGACGACAATGAGTACTTGCTGGTCAACCGTTTCACGCCGCGCAGCTTGTTGCAGAACGACTTGCTGGCGGCTTGGCAGCATCAATATGCCGACTGGCTAGTACCCTGCACGATCCACCAGGATGAAGCGATGTTCGAAGCGCTGGCCCACAAGCGCAGCGTGGTCGGTCACCGCAGCGACAGTCTGGCGGCGCGTGACGTACAGCGCCTGGCCGCCTGGCTGCTGGCACGCGGAGCGATGGGATGAGTCTGCTGCTCAAGCCGCTAGCTCTCGACGGACTGCGTCACCATTATCACGACTTGCGTCAACGCCGGCGCGCCGGGCCGGTTACCGCCCTGCTCTACTGTACGCTGTGGTTGCTGGGCTGGGCGCTGTTGCGTTTTGAAGGGCCGGCCTGGCAACGGCTACTGCTGCGCCTGGCACCGACCTTGCGTCATCTTCAGCGGCGTCGTCCGGGTATCGCTGACCCACTGCGCTATCTGATCCAGACCCTGTGGCTGATACTGCTGCATCCGCGACGTCAAAGCTCAAACAGACGCCCAACCCCCCAAAAGCATGACGCCACGCCGCAATACGCCGAGACGCGCCGCCGACATGCGCTACCAGCCCTGTCCGCCTGGCGACGACGCCTCGCCAGCCTGACGCAGCGCGTCGATATCAGATCACGCGACCCTATTCCGGCCACCATTCACGCCACTTGGCCATTATGGACCATGGGCTCGCTGGCCGGTCTGATGATGGCACTGGTCATTACCCAACCCTTTACGCTGGGCGCCCAAGCGATTTTTGCGGCGTTGCTGGCAGGTATCGCCCTGCTGATACAGCGCGTTCCGGGACGCCTGACGACGCTGACCCTGATTGTGCTCTCGGTGACGGTATCGTGCCGTTACCTGTGGTGGCGCTATACTTCGACACTCAATTGGAACGATCCACTCGACGTCACCTGTGGCCTGTTGCTGCTCTGCGCCGAGACTTATACCTGGCTGACCTTGCTGCTCGGCTATGTGCAGACGATCTGGCCGCTCAATCGATCACCAGCCCCGCTGCCCGACGACCTGTCACGATGGCCGACCGTCGATCTGATGATTCCCACTTACGACGAATCGCTGGGCGTGGTGCGACCCACGGTGCTGGCCGCGCTGGGTATCGACTGGCCGCACGACAAGCTACGCGTCCACCTGCTCGACGACGGTCGCCGCCCGGCATTCCGGCAATTCGCCGAGTCGGTGGGCATCGGCTACATTACCCGCGACGACAATCGTCACGCCAAGGCAGGCAACCTGAACCATGCGCTGACCGTCACCGACGCCGAGTGCGTGGCGATCTTCGACTGCGACCACGTCCCTCAGCGCTCGTTCCTACAGATGACCGTGGGCTGGTTGCTCAAGGACCCTCGGCTGGGCCTGATCCAGACCCCACACCACTTCTTTTCGCCCGACCCCTTCGAACGCAACCTGGACCGCTTTCGGCGCATGCCCAACGAGAACACGCTGTTCTATGGCCTGATACAGGACGGCAACGATCTGTGGAACGCCAGCTTCTTCTGCGGTTCGTGCGCCGTGCTGCGCCGCACGGCGCTCGAGGCGATCGGCGGCTTCGCCGTGGATACTGTTACCGAGGACGCTCACACATCGCTGCGTCTGCACCGGCATGGTTTTACCTCAGCCTATCTGCGCCTGCCCCAGGCGGCGGGCCTGGCCACCGAGAGCCTATCGGCACACATCGGTCAGCGCATTCGCTGGGCGCGCGGCATGGCCCAGATTTTCCGTCTCGACAACCCGCTCACAGGACCCGGTCTGAACCTGGCCCAGCGGTTTTGCTATCTCAATGCCATGCTGCACTTCCTGGCCGGCGTGCCTCGATTGATCTTCCTCACGGCACCGCTGGCCTTTCTACTGCTACACGCCTACATCATCTACGCGCCGGCGGTGGCCATCCTGCTCTACGTGGTCCCGCACATGCTGCACTCCGGCATCACCAACTCACGCATCCAGGGCCGCTATCGACACAGCTTTTGGAATGAAGTCTACGAGGCGGTACTCGCCTGGTACATTGCCCGTCCAACAACAGCGGCACTGCTCAATCCACGCAAGGGCAAGTTCAACGTTACGGCCAAGGGCGGGCTGATCGGCGAGAACTACTTCGATTGGACCATATCGCGCCCTTATCTGCTGCTCATCACCCTCAATGTGACCGGGGTGGTGGCCGCCGCCTGGCGTCTCTACACGGGCCCATTCGACGAGTTACCCACCGTGCTGGTCAGTCTGGCCTGGACGCTCTACAACCTGATCATTCTCGGCGGCGCCGTGGCCGTGGCCGCCGAGGCGCGGCAGGTACGTCGCCGCCATCGCGTCGAGGTGGCCCTACCCGCAGCTCTCGAGCTCGCCGATGGCCACACCTATCCTTGCACCCTGCACGACTACGCCGAGGGCGGGGTCGGCCTGAGCCTGCCCTGCGCCGGGCTGCTGACCATCGGCCAAAAAGTGTCATTGCTGCTGTCTCGCGGGACTCGCGAACAGGCATTCGAGGCTCGCGTGATCAACGTCAATGGTGCTCGCACCGGCCTTGAACTGGAAACAATGTCGTTCCCCGAACACCTCGACTATATCCAGTCCACCTTCGCCCGGGCCGATACTTGGACGCTGTGGCGGGACAGTGTTCCCGAGGATCGCCCCATGCAGAGCTTCACCGACATCCTCTCGCTCGGCATGGAAGGCTACCGGCGTCTGTTGCTGCACGCCCCACTGAGGCTGCGCGCGCCACTTACCTGGCTGGGCTCGTTCGTGCCGCGCCGCGAGATACGGCAGGCCTGAGCATTATCAACTGATAAAGGATCGCGTTTAGATGAGCATACGTTGGCTTGTATCGTTACCACTATTGATCATGCTGACCGGCTGGATTCAGGCAAGCGTTGCGGCGACTGCCACGACGACGTCCGACGACGTTGAGCCGCCGATCACGCACCGCAACCTACCACTGTCCCAGTTGACCCAAGGCCCGATCGAGTTGACCGGCCTGGAGGCAACGCAGCGCATCGACTTCGGTGTACGCAGCGATCGATTGGTCACTCGTGCCGTACTTGACCTGCACTATACGCCGTCGCCGGCCTTGCTCGACGACGTTTCCCAGCTCAAGGTCTACCTCAACGACGACGTGGTCGGTGTAGTCAGCATCGAGCCCGACAATGGCAAGCCGCAGCATGCCCGAGTATCGCTCGACTCGCGACTGATTCGAGACTATAACCGCCTGCGCCTGTCGCTGGTCGGCCATTACAAGAACATCTGCGAGAACCCGGTGCACACCAGCATCTGGCTGGACATTGGCGATACCAGCCACCTCGAACTCACCGAACAGGCGCTGCCGTTGGCCAACTCGCTGGAGCGCCTGCCCAAGCCGTTTTTCGATGCGCGCGACGACAATGCCCTGGATCTGCCGTTCGTGCTGCCCGAGTCTCCCGACCTCGCCATGCAGCGCGCCGGCGGCATCGTTGCCTCGTGGTTCGGCAGCCTTGCCGACTGGCGCGGCCAGCATTTCCCGGTGACCTTCGAGCTGCCGCCGCGTCAGCATGCCGTGGTGCTGGCTACCAATGATGCTCGGCCGAATTTTCTCGCCGACTATCCGCCGGTCGACGGCCCGACCATCGAGGTCATCAGTCACCCCGAGACCCCCTACGCCAAGCTGCTACTGATCCTCGGCCGCAACGACGACGATCTGGTCAAGGCGGCCCGCGCTCTGGCGCTGGGAGACGTGCTGCTGCGCGGCCAGAGCGCCCAGATCGACGAGATCGACCCGCTCAAGCCGCGCCAGCCCTACGACGCCCCGAAATGGGTGCCCACCAACCGTCCAGTGAGCTTCGATGAACTGGTCGAATATCCCGATCAACTACAGGTCGAAGGCGAGAAACTGGATCCGATAGAGACCACTCTGCGCATACCGCCCGATCTGTTCGTCTGGGAGGGCGACCTGGTCGATCTCGAACTCGGCTACCGCTACACGCCACCAGCCACCGAGAAGGGGTCACGGCTCGACGTTTCTATCAACGGCGGGTTCCTACGCTCGTTCCCGCTCAGCCAGGAGGGCAGCGGCAACCCGGACGGCCTCGAGGTGCCGATCCTTCAGAACTGGCTTGGCAGCGACAGCAAGGTCGCCATTCCGGCACTGCGACTGGGCGCCATCAATCGCCTGAGCTTCGCCTTCAACTACACCAACCGCGTCGGTGACGGCGAATCCAACAAGTGCATCACCATCAACCGGGTGCCCAATCGTGCCACCATCGATAAGTCCTCGACCCTCGATTTCTCGGGTTACTCGCACTATCTGAAGATGCCTGCGCTAAGCACCTTCGCCACGGCAAGCTTCCCCTTCAGCCGGCTCGCCGACCTGTCCCAGACATTGGTGGTGATGCCGCCTTCACCGTCCGCCGAACAGTTCTCCTCTCTATTCGACACGCTCGGCCGCATCGGCGCACAGACCGGCTACCCCGGTGTCGCCATGCGGCTGACCGACGACTGGCAGCAGGCTAGTGAGGTCGATGCCGATATCCTCGCCTTCGGTTCGCTACCCGAGTCGCTGAAAAAGCGCCAGCCGGTGATGGCGCTGGGGCCGGAAGCCAACAGTCGCCTGCGCTTGGCCAGTCGCGACGCCGAGATCAAGGCGCAACACGATAAACTCGATGACAGCGCCGTTCCCGCTGATCGCCAGGTGGCGGTCAGTGCCCATGGGCCGCTTGCCGCCTTGCTCGAGATGCAGTCACCGTTCTACGACCAGCGCAGCGTGGTCGCCCTTCTCGCTGCCAAGCCCGCCGGGCAGCGGCTACTCAACCGCACCTTGACCAAGCCGTCGGCGCTCGACCAGATCAGTGGTTCGGTGGCAGTAATTCGCGACAGTGGCATTACCAGCAACGCTGTCGGCGAGCGCTATTATGTCGGCCACTTGCCATGGACCACCTGGCTGCGCTACCAGCTCTCGCGGCACCCTTGGCTAATAGCCGCCACCGCCGGACTCGCGGTACTAATCGTCGCTTTCCTGCTGTGGCGGATCCTGCGTCGACTCAGCGCACGGCGGCTACGCGACGACGAGGAGTGAGCATGCTGTTTTCCGGACTTCTTCTAGGACTGGTTCTGTTCACGGATGTCGCCGTCGCGGACGACGTCCAATGGCCGGCCTGGGAACGTTTTCGTGACACCCTGATCAGCGACAATGGGCGCGTCATCGACCGCTCCGACCCACGCCACATCACCACCTCCGAGGGCCAAAGCTACGCACTGTTCTTCTCCTTGGTCGCCGACGACCGAGACACCTTCCAGCAGCTGCTTGACTGGACCCAGAACAACCTGGCTAAGGGCGATCTCGGAGTCATCCTGCCGAGCTGGCTGTGGGGGCGCCGGGAAAATGGCGACTGGAACGTGCTCGACGCCAACAGCGCCGCAGATGCCGATCTGTGGCTTGCCTATACGCTGCTCGAGGCCGGTAGGTTGTGGCAGCGTCGCGACTATCGCGTACTCGGTATCCGCCTGGCTGCACGCATCGCCGACGCCGAGGTAACCACATTGCCCGGTTTCGGCAAACTGCTACTACCCGGTCGAGAGGGCTTCGTCGCCGACGATGCATGGCGCATCAATCCCAGCTACCTGCCGCCACAGCTGCTGACACGCCTGAGCGAGCTGGGCGCCCCCTGGCCCGAGGTGGCGGCTAATGCGCCACGACTGTTGATCAACAGTTCCCCCCTGGGTCTGGCCCCCGACTGGACACAGTGGTCCCCCGGCAGCGCCTGGAATCCCGACCCCAAGCACGGCAGCCAGGGCGACTACGACGCGATCCGCGTCTACCTGTGGTTGGGCATGCTCGCCGACGGCGCCGATCGGCGCCAAGCTTTGCTGAAGCATTTCGCGCCGATGCGTGAAATCGTCCGCCGCCACGGTGTTCCCGAGCGGGTCGATGCCCTGAGCGGCGAGGCAGCGGGACACGGCAACGTGGGCTTCTCGGCCGCTCTGCTCCCGTTCCTGGTGGCCTCGTCGAACGCTGAGGCGCCACTGGCCGAGGCACAGCGTCAGCGCCTGGCTGCCGACCCGCCGGCAACCAACGCCTATTACTCGCAAACTCTGATGCTGTTCGGTCGCGGCTGGGACGAGGGGCGTTATCGGTTTGCCGCAGATGGCCGTTTGGAGCCGGCATGGGAGTCGCCATGAACCTGACACGTCACTTCGGCTTGCTGTCCGTCTGCGTGTTGCTGGCCAGCGTGGCACCACCATCATTCGCCGCCTCGGCGCCCGAGCAGACAACAACGTCGCGACCTGACGTCCGCCAGGCCGTCTCGCCGCGCGACGGGTTGCTGCAGCGAGTACGCCTCGGCGAGGCTCGCCAGGACGAGTCGCTGGTCGACGAGGCGCTCGACAAGTTAGAGGCCATCGCCCCCGACAGCCCCAAGGTGCTCGAAGCCCGGGTACGCCGCGCACTGCGCGACGGTGACCACCAGCGCGCCACTCAACTCGTTCAGCGACTCGCCGAACTGGCGCCCGACAGTCGTGCGTACCGCTTGGCGCGGCTCAATTTATCGCTGACCCAACCAGAAAAGCGCCAGACCCTGAGCCAAGCCCGGCTGCTGGCCACCACCGGGCATCTCGAAAAGGCCAAGAAGAGCTACGACAAGCTGTTCGCCGATGGCCTGCCGACGCTGCCCCTGGCGCTGGAATACTGGCAGCTCGTCGCCCGACTACCCGATGGCCAGTCACGCGCGATTCATCAGCTCGATGCGCTCGACAAGCGCTACCCCCAAAGTCCCGAGCTAGGGTTTGCCCTGGCCCAGTTGCAGCTCGACGCAGGACGCGACGAGGCCGCCTTCGATCGGTTGGCTCAACTCGCCAGGCTGCCGGGCACCCGCCAGACGAGTGCGCGCATCTGGCTGGATGCGCTGCGAGGCCGGCCGGCAACTCAGGCCAGCGTCACCGCTTGGCGACACTTCCTTGACGTCTTCGGGGACACCGACTATGCCGACGAAGCGCGACAAGCCCTGTCACATCAGCGCCAGTTACTCGCCAACCCCGCCTATCAGGCCCGCCAACGCGGCCTGGCGCACTTCTCCGAGGCGCAAGGCGTCAGCGGTGAAGCCGATATAGAACACGCCCTGAAGGCCTATCCCGATGACGCCGAACTGCTTAGTGCGCTGGGCATCATTCGCCTGCGCCAAGGCCGCCACGAACAGGCACTGGCGCTTTTCCAGCGCGCCCGGGCCAACGACAAGAGTGGCTTCAGCGGCGACAAGTGGCAGACTCTGATCGACACCGCCCGGTACTGGACGCAGGTGCGTCGCGGCGATTCAGCGCTGACTGACGGCCACCTCCGACACGCCGAACAGAACTACCGCCAGGCCGCACGTCTGCAGCCCGACTCGCCCGATGCCTGGCTGGGGCTTGGCGACGTCGCTCGGCGCCGTGGCGACACGCTCTCCGCTGAACAGGCCTACCAACATGCACGGCGTATTTCCGGCGACGACAACCGGGCACTGGAACGCCTGACCGCGCTGTATACCGAGCGATCTCCGCAGCGCGCGCTCGACTTCATCGCCACGCTATCCTCTGCTCAGCAACACGCGCTCGCCGACACCCGCCGACAACTGCGCGTCGCCCAGCTCAGCGCCGATGGCCAGCGCTTCGCCGATGCCGGGCAATGGCCCCAGGCCGCCGAACGCTATACTGCCGCCCGAGCGTTGACCCCCACCGACGTCTGGCTGACCTACTCGCTGGCCCAGGCCCTGCTCCAGGCCGGTCACCCGTCGCAGGCCGATGCCGCTCTCGCCGATCTGCTGAGACGCCTCGGCGACCTCGACGATCCCGCAGCACGCGCCCAGGGCCACTATGCTCAGGCACTGTATCTTGCCAGTGATGACCGCGACCAAGCTGCCCTCAAAAGCCTGGGGCAAATCCCCGCCGCCCAGCGCGACGCTGACATGCGTGCACTTGCCACACGTCTCGAGCGCCGCCAACTGCTGGCACGGGCTTCGTCACTGCGTGCCGATGGCGACCCTGCAACGGCGCGCGCCCTGCTCGAGGCCCAGCCGGCAAACGCCGAGATCAGCCTACAACTCGGCGACTGGGCATTGGCCGATGGCCAGTCGGATGCCGCCGAACGGCACTATCAGCGTGCTCTGAAGCTGGAGCCAGATAACCTTCAGGCACATCTGGGGCTCGCTGAGGCCACTCTAGCCAGTGGTGATAAGACCCGGGCTCGCCTGCTTCTCAGCCGCCTCGAACTGCCGACCGATGCCATAGCCGCCCGCCGTCGTGCCGCCAATACTTGGCTGCAGATGGGAGACACGACTCGTGCCGAGGCCTTGGTCGCCGCGACACTTGCGCAACCGGCTGCCACCGAAGATGCTCAGACCTGGCGCGACGCGGCGCGCATCGCACGTGCCGATGATCATCCTCAAAAGGCTCTGGGCCGCTATCGCCACGGCATGGTCGCCGCCGGCATCGCCGACTCCGCAGCGCTCACCGACGACGCTGAATTCACCCGCGCCACCCGCAGCCGAACCGATGACGACTGGTTGACCGGTAGCCTGCGCAGTGAATCGGCAACGCTTTACCAGTCGCTCGACACCCGAGTCCGGGCAGCACGACAGGTCGACAACGACAGCGGCACCGACGGCGTCTCGTCGCTGACGACCACGACCGACATGTTCGAGGTCAATACGCCGATCAACGGCGGACGCGGCTTCCTGAGGCTCGACCGTGTCAGTCTCGACGCCGGACGCCTCACGCGCGATGCCGATGGCCTGACCCGTGAGACTTTCGGCACCTGTGCGGTAGTCGGCTGCACTGGTGACTTACACCAGCAAGACAACGGCGTCAGCATTGGCCTGGGTTGGTACGACGAGACCTGGCGGATGGACATCGGCACGACACCGCTGGGTTTCGCGGTCGAGGACTGGACCGGCGGTGTGCAGTATTCAGGGGATGCCGGGCCACTGTGGCTGACCGTCACGATGTCACGGCGCGCGCTCGACGATTCGCTGCTGGCCTTCGCCGGTGCCAGGGACCCGCGCAGCGGAACGACCTGGGGCGGCATCCGGGCCACCGGCGCATCGCTGGGGCTGGGCTATGACCAGGGCGGACCCAACGGCGTGTGGTCTAACCTCGGAGTGCACCATCTCGACGGCAAGAACGTCCCCGACAATACCCGGGTACAACTGATGGGCGGGGTTTACCACAAATTGGTCAACAATGAGCACCGCCGCCTCAGCGTCGGCATCAGCAGCCTGGCAATGCACTACCGCCGCGAACTCGGCGGTTATTCGCTGGGTCAAGGAGGCTACTACAGCCCGCAGCGCTACTTCTCGCTGTCGCTGCCGGTGAGCTATACCCAACGCACCGGCGACTGGTCATGGCAGCTCGACGCGGCGGTCTCGCAGTCGTGTACCGACAGCGACGACAGTGCACGCTACCCGCTGGGCGGCGCCGAGGTGGCCGGATTGCCCGATGCCAGCGCCACCCTTGGCGGCGGCAGCGGCGGCGGTTTCGGTTTCTCGCTGAGTGGACGTCTCGAGCGTCGTCTCGCCGATCACTGGATCGCCGGGCTCGCCGTCGGTTTGCAACAGGCCGAGGACTACGCGCCCAATAGCTTCAACCTGTCGCTGCGCTACAGTTTCGGTGCCTGGCAAGGCGATCTGGCGATGCCGCCCGACGTGCTCAAGCCCTATGCCAGCTTCGACTAGTCCCACCTGTGTCGCAGGATCGTATTCGGATGCTATTTGAATTCCAGAGTTCCACCCCGAAGTACAAGCATAGAGGGCAGCAACAGAACGTTGCCGCCTTGAATCGCACGAGATGATCTCATGTCGGGTCCCTGGTAATCACATCGCGAGCATCCATCGGGCTTCCGGAATCGCGCGTGCTCAAGCATGCCGACACGCTCAAGCCGCTCGCGTATATCGAAAGGGATGTCGACCTCATGACGGCTCACCGCGCAATTCGGGCATAGCTGTTGCGCCAAATTTTCGGGTTCTTCGCAGATTAGCGTGAAACAGACAGGATAGAGAGACGGCGGTAAATCCGGATAAGCTGATGTTCACCACAAACCTCAGCCCCTCACCTGGATACCGCCGCCGCCA
>NZ_JARANX010000070.1:0-2968 GCF_029889785.1 Chromohalobacter sp. 48-RD10
CCTACGGGCTCTAGGCTTTGCACCGCATGCTGTGTAATTTCACCTTCACGAAGCTCATTGAGCTGGCCTTCCAGGTCGGAGACACGGCTATAGTAGGTGGCGATCAGTTCAGCGGCGCTGGGGCTTGAAGATTGCTGGGCGCTTTCGAGTGCTTGCTTGGCTGAATCGAGCTGGCGTTCGAGTGAGGCTTTGCGCTGTTCTACCAGTTCGGTTTGATCTGCTTGCAGGCGGTCGATCACGTGTTGATGAAGCGTCGCTACCAGTTGTTGATTCTCTTGCGTGGCCTCACTGCTCAATTGCAACAGCAGCGTATCGCTGGGATTGGAGGTTTTGACCTCAAACGGCAATGACTCGAGATCGTTTTCCTCCAGGAGTTTGCGTGTCTCTGGCCCGAGGTAGAGATTTTCCGTTTTGGCAACGACTGAAGCGGGTGATTCGATGGCCACGCGCTGGCCGTTGCTATTGGTGTACTCGGCCACGCTATAGAGCGAAGAGTATTGGTATTGGGTTGGCAGCAGGAATGCCGCGGCCACTGCGAGAGCGACGACGACGAAGAAGATGACGGCCATGGCTTTCCAACGCCGGATCAAGATCACCGCGAGGTCCACGAGAGAGATTTCATCGTCTCGCCAGTCAGCATCCGGCCATTGAGTTTTCTGGTTTTGTTGCGCGGGGGGTTGTGTCATGACGCGTTGATTTCCCTATTCGCTATACGGTCGGCCACTTAGGCACGCTACCGCCCTAGGATTACACCGGGCAGCTTCCCAAGGCCCTTCCATCGTATGGGCGACACCGCTACGCCGGCCAGTAAATGGCAAGACGATACGAGGCTCAGGAGAATAAGGATGGGCGCCTTGGCAGAAACGCTACCTGTGGCCTTCCTTGTTGCACCCTCGCCCGCTGGCATGGCGGTGTCGTCGTTGTTGTAACGCTAGATTCGAAAAGACAGCAACACATGGCCTTCCTGGCCACGCTGCCTCATTCTATGTGAGCCCCCCGCCCATCTCTACCGTTATAGCGTTGAATTTTGTGAGAGAAACCCAAAAAGTTGTCGCGCCATGGCGACGTTTAGCGCGTATTTGCCTGAGTGAGGCGATGCCGTAATGAACTACGCCGAGGCCACGGCGGTAAGCAAAATACGACGAGACACGCCCACAGCCCTGCGCGGCTACCCATTGACCAAGCCGCGTGCCAATCGCGCGGAATGGCCTGAGGTGCCTGCTGTGCCAGCATTCTGCGTTGGCCGGGCATCCAGGTATCGCGCATTAGCGCTATTCGTTGCAACGTACCTTGCACGCGCATCAAGGCCTTGGCGCTGCCATGTTGGTCGAGATTTTCTCTCAGCCAGATGGCTTGGCGACGTAGCCTTGCATGGCGTTGCGTTAAACGCGTTTCAGCTTCTTTTGCCCAGGTGGCATCCAGTGCGCCTATTTGGCGCAGCACGGCCCGGTGAACGGCTTCGATGTGCGCCGCCTGTGACAGCTTAGCGTGGCTTTCCAAGCGTAGTCGCGTGCCTTGGGGCGCGAGCGATGCCTGCACGTCAAGAGTGGCCACGTCGCTATCGCTCGCGTTTTCACGCCGTGCTGCGGGAATGAACACCGCGCGGGTACGCCCCAACACTTGCTTTGCGGGCACGCCGGTACTCACGCCGCTACCAGGCGCTTGTCTCTGGGCCTGCGTCAGTTGATAGACCGAGGTAAAGCGATAGTGCGTAGGCGCCAGCGCAACGAGCATCAAGCTTAGCAGCACGCACAGTGCCCAAGCGGCTAGCATCGCCCATCGTCGGCGCCATAGCCGCTTGGCCAGATGCTTTAGCCATTGCCTGGGCCTTGCCAGGAAGCGGCGCATTCTCACGTGGCTCGACGCTGACGCAGTACCGCTCCCATGCCCGCTCGCATGAAGACCGCCATGACACCCAGCATGCCGCCGAGCACAACCGCCAATGCCAGCACCAGCATGGTACGAGGCTTGACGGGATCGTCTTCAGGATAAGCACGCTCGATCACATTGACGACGCGTTCATCGGGATAATTCGAAACCCCCTCTTCAAGGGGATAGAAGCTGTCTTTATTGAGCATGGCGGCGATTTGGGCACGCCGGTTGAGCTCTTCACGGGTATTGCGCAGCGTGCCATTGCTGAGCCCTTCCTGCATTTGGTTCTTGAGGGTTTTGCGCTCGGCCTCGAGAGTCTGGTAACCCATGAAGTAGAGCGGGAGCGCCCCGTTACCGGAAAGGCTGGCGTAGATGACTTCTTTTTCGGGATTGAGTTGGCCGAATTCCTGCGGCGTGGTGGGTGACTCGATCCCTAGCGCGTGGGCCGTGTTGATGGCGTTGTTCAAGGCGAAGAGGCGGTGCTGACGCTCGGCGATGAGTTTGTCTTCGCCGACATCCTCACGCGTATTGAGCGAGGCGATTTGCGCCTGATTAGCACGTGCGAAACGGTTCTTGAGTTCTTCCCAGACGCGCTCGGCCGTGGCCTCGATGTAGCCGTTGAGGTTCTCGTTACCGACTTCACCTTCGGGATAGCGATAGGTCAGGCTGAGTTCGGTGGAACCGCTGACGTCCGAGGTTAACCCGGCGATTTCGAACCGGTTGGCGAACACACGTGCCAGCGATGCCTCGTCGGGTATTTCGAAGTCATCGCGATGGTTCTCGACGTAACGCTCGAAATTTTGAAAGCTGCTCAACCGATTGCCCAGAGTGGTGTAGGCATCTTTCGGCGATACGGAGAACCCCGAGAGCAGGTTCATGCCCGAGAAATTGGAGGAAGCGGCGGGCGAGGCCCGAAACGTCGCTTCATACTGCGGCGTGGTGAGTAGTAGATAGGCCCCTGCCAGCACCAAGGCGGCGACAACCGCGCCGACGATGAGCTGCCAACCGTCGATCAATAGATTGACGAGCTGCGCCAGGTCGATTTCGTCATCTTCGGGACGCACGCGTTGCGTTTCCATGTCCGTTGCCATAGAGG
>NZ_JARANX010000071.1:0-2874 GCF_029889785.1 Chromohalobacter sp. 48-RD10
GTTTGGCTGTTCCGGCTCCGAGGTTGAGGGGTTGCTACAGCAATCGTCTCGCATGGGCTCAAATCGAAAGCTCTGTGAATACCAGGGCTAGCCCCGCCACTAAGGATCATCGCTCCCGCTACGGCGAAGTGAGTGCGGCGGCGAGCCGGTCGGAAAATAATCAAAGTAGGCGGATACTTTCACCTTGTCCGGCATCGCCATTCTGATGATTTTCAGACCAGTACGCGCGTGCGGGCTCGCCGATGCTCAGGAATGCTGGTCGATTGAGGTTTTCTGAGGTTCGCACCTGGTGCGCAGTTGGTTGGCAAATGTCAGTACCAGCCAAGATGGACGCATGGCGGAAATCCGTAACTTCCCGCAGGCGCTCTCGCTGAAAAGCGCAAAATGCAAAGCTTCAGCCGGTCGGGCTGTCAGCTTGCTGCGTGCAAAGGTTCTACGTGAGCACGGGGGAGTTGTGACGCTTGCCACAGCTCGTGCTTGAGTTGCATCTCCAGCCACATCTCGGCACTGGTGCCAAGGGCCTTCTCAAGGCGCAGCGCCATATCTGCCGAAATACCGGCATTGCCGTTGAGAATGCGAGAAAGCGCGGCACGCGTTACGCCCAGGCGCTTGGCAGCCTCGGTGACTGAGATGTCGCCGATGTACTCGCGCAACACGGCACCTGGGTGCGCGGGGTTGTGCATGCGGTTCATAGGACCTCCTAGTGGTAATCCTGATAGTCCACCAAGATGGCATCTTCGCCATCGAAGGTGAATGTGAGCCGCCAGTTCCCGTTGACGGTGATAGTCCAGTGTCCGCGCAAGTTGCCCTTGAGCGGATGCAGCTTCCAGCCTGGCGCATTCATATCTTCAGGGCATTTCGCGCTATCCAGCGCGGTGAGCTGGATTTGCAGCTTGGTCGCATGCTTGGCCTGGATGCCGGCAGTTGAGCCGGTCTCGAAGAACTTGCGCAGGCCCTTGTGTCGGAAGCTCTTGATCATATGAAAAGCGTATAGCACCACTATGCGCTACACAAGAGGAAAGTGCCTTCGCCCGCCGCTGCCTACCCAGGGCAAGAGGATGACGCCGAGTAAGGCCCGCTGGGCGATATGCAAATCTGCATGACGGTCGAGGTTTCCAGAACGGTTTCCACCAGAGCCCAGCATCGGCGGAGCTAGGCTCAGGTATTGATCCATTCCAAATGGAGAAAAGGCTGTCCCCAAATGTGAGGCGTGGTCATCCGCTGCGTGAAGCGTCGAGGGAACTGTCGAGGTATGGCTGGCCTCGACCGATGCGACGATCAGTATGGCCAAGGAGTGGCTTTCAAGTGCCGAGCTTTGCAGCGAGTGATTACCAGAGTGGTTACAAATGGCGAGGCTGAAAACGAAAAAAGCCCGCGAGAGAACTCGCGGGCTTTTATAAATTCGTGGCCCGCCCTGAAGGATTCGAACCTTCGACCTTTGCCTCCGGAGGGCAACGCTCTATCCAGCTGAGCTAAGGGCGGAACGCGGCATATCCTACTGCGTCAGGACAGGGATTGTCCACCGCGAACGCCCGCTTCGTGCTTGGCGAGGATGCCTTGGGCGCGGCGGATGACCGGCGCATCGACCATCTGACCTTCGACACTGAACGCGCCTGCCTGGTGGCTGGCACCGTCGACCACTTGCCTGGCCCAGGCGACGTCGGCCTCGCTGGGGGAAAACGCGTGGTTGACGGCGGGCAACTGCCGGGGGTGAATGCATAGCATGCCGGCAAACCCCATCTCCTTGGCATGAACGGCCGTTTGCGCCAAAGCATCCGTGTCGTCGATGGCAGGGTGCGGGCTCTCGATCGGCGCGGCCAGGCCCGCCGCGCGCGAGTGGACCACCAGTTGATAGCGTCCCTGATCGAGCATTTGCCGAGCGCCAGGCGTCTCGGGTGTCAGCCCCAGCTCGGTGATCATATCCAGCGCCCCGAAACTCAGCCGTTCAACGCCAGCAACACCGGCCAGGCCAGGCAGCGCCAGTAAACCTTGCGCCGTTTCGATCAGTGGCCACAACGCCTTGCCACAGGCGGCGGCTTTTTCCAGTGCCTGGCAGGACTCGGCCTTGGGCACGATCACATGCGTGATGGCCGCCTGGCGCGCGCATATCGCCAGGTCGAGTTCATGGTGCGGAGTGCCGGGGGCATTGACGCGCACCATGAGCATGGCCTGCGGATTATCCGCCAGAAATGCCTCGAGCGTGTCCCGGGCATTGGCCTTATCGCTGTCGGCGACGGCGTCCTCCAGGTCGACGATGACGGCATCCGCCGGGCTGGCCAGGGCCTTGGTGATGCGATCCGGCCGGGTGGCTGGCACGAATAGAAGAGAGCGCAGGGCGTGTGGATTCATCAGAAGCTCCGTCAGATGACGCGGTTATCTTTCAAGCGCTGGATATCGTCGCGACCATACTCCAGTTCGGCAAGGATCATCTCGCTGTGCTCGCCCAGCGCAGGTACCGGCTGCATCCGAGGAGCATAAGCACTGCTTTGTCCCGGCGGTAGCAGAGCCGGAATCTCGCTCGCCGGGCTGTCGATAAGCGTCCAGCGCTGACGCGCCTTGAGTTGCGGATGCGCCCAGACACCATGCATGTCGTTGACATGGGCATTGGCGATCTGCGCCTCATCGAGGCGTGCAAGCACTTCTTCCGCCGTCATTCCGCTAAATACGCGCACGATAAGAGCGCGCAACTCGTCACGATGTTCGGAGCGCCTGGCATTGGTGGAGAAACGCGTGTCTCCAGCCAGCTCAGGCTGCTGCAGCACTTTCTCGCAGAAAGCCTGCCACTCCCGCTCGTTCTGTAGGCCCAGCATCACGGTCTTGTCATCGCCTGGCTCGTATACACATCGGCCGCTCCCGCCGATATGCAGTGTGTAG
>NZ_JARANX010000072.1:0-2857 GCF_029889785.1 Chromohalobacter sp. 48-RD10
GCTCAAGGAGGCGGGTTTTGACATATCCGCCCAGCATTTGAGTGATGCATTGGCACAACATCGAGAAGCGATTGCCAGTGCGACCGATACCGTGGAATTGCTGACGCTCGAAGCGCGTTTGACCAAGACGCTGTTCAAGCTGGCGGCGCAAGCCGTCAAGTATGGCCAGTTTACGCGTGCCAAACGTGGCAGTGGCGCCGACCCCGCGAACCGGTTTCTCGATCATGGCAATTACCTGGCTTATGGGCTGGCGGCAACGGCGACCTGGGTATTGGGGATTCCTCATGGCTTGGCGGTCTTGCATGGCAAGACGCGGCGGGGCGGCTTGGTCTTCGATGTTGCCGATCTGGTCAAGGACGCCATCATTCTCCCGCAAGCGTTTCTCTCGGCCATGAAAGGGGACGAGGAACAGGAGTTTCGTCAGGCGTGTATCGAGCGGCTGACGCGTACCGAATCCCTCGACTTCATGATCGATACGCTCAAGGCCGTAGCTCTCGACCTCGGAGGGCCTGAGGTATGAATGTGCTGCTGGTGTCCCAGTGCAACAAGAACGCGCTCAAAGAAACGCGGCGTATTCTCGACCAGTTTGCCGAGCGCCGGGGAGAACGCACCTGGCAAACCCCGATTACGCTCGAAGGGCTCGACACGCTGAGGAAGTTGCTGCGTAAGACGGCGCGCAAGAATACCGCCGTGGCGTGTCATTGGATTCGCGGTCACGATCACAGCGAGCTGATGTGGGTCGTCGGCGATGCCAAGCGCTTCAACCTCCAGGGCGCGGTACCGACCAATACCACCTCACGGGATATTCTGCGCCGCGAAGACGAAAACGACTGGCATAGCGGCGAGGACATCCTGCTCCTGGCGTCTATGTCAGCATTGTTGCACGACCTGGGCAAGGCGTCCGCAGCCTTCCAGCAACGGCTTCAAGGCAAGCTGGAAGGGCGTAATCTGTACCGCCATGAATGGGTGTCGTTGCGGCTCTTCCAGGCCTTCGTCGGTGACGACGATGATGCGACATGGCTCACGCGACTCGCCGAGGGGCGCTATCAAGAGCAAGACTGGCTGGATGGGCTGGAGCGCGATGGGCTCGATCCTGAGCCTTCCGCCATATTTCGACGTTTGCCGCCTTTGGCCGCTGCTCTCGGATGGCTGATCGTGAGTCACCACCGGTTACCTCTCAAGCCACCCGACGACATATCGAACCCCGCGACCCGTTGGGGCAGCCAGAATATCACGCTGCAGATGGACCAACTGGGGGACGTTCTGTCGTTGATCAGCGCGAAGTGGAACGAGATTCCCTGGACGCAAGAGTCGAAACGGGTCACGCCGTATTGGACGTTTCCCGATGGTTTGCCGCTTTCTACATGGCGTTGGCGCGAGCGCACTGCCAAGCAGGCGAAGCGGCTATTGGCACGTCTATCCGGCGATACGAACTGGCTCGATAGTCCCTATGTGATGCATCTTTCGCGGTTGTGTTTGATGCTGGCGGATCACCATTATTCGAGTCTTGAAGACCCAGCCAAACGGGTGAAAGGAGAACCCGACTACCCGCTGGTGGCCAATACCGTGCGCAAGACGGGACAACCCAATCAATTGCTGGATGAGCATATACTGGGCGTCGAAAAGCACACCAGTACCATCGCACGTGCATTGCCTACCGTGAATAGCCATTTATCACGTCTGGCGCGGCACAAGGGCTTTCGCAAGAGAAGCGACCATCCTCGCTTTCGTTGGCAGGACAAGGCGTTCGACCTTGCCCAGTCGGTGCGTGAGCGAAGTCAGCGTCAGGGCTTCTTCGGCATCAACATGGCCTCCACCGGTTGCGGTAAGACGCTGGCCAACGGGCGAATCATGTATGCGTTGGCCGACCCCGAGCAGGGCGCGCGTTTTAGCATCGCGCTGGGACTCCGCACACTCACGCTGCAAACCGGCCAGGCGCTGCGCGAGCGCTTGCATCTCGGTGAAGACGAACTCGCGGTGCGGGTCGGCGGCAGTGCCAACAAGGCACTATTCGAGCACTATGAGAAAGACGCTGAGGCGAGCGGCTCAGCTTCGACGCAAGGGCTGATCGATGAAGACGCCCACGTGGTATTCGAAGGCAATATCGACACTCATCCCGTACTTCGTCGCCTGGGAGATGAACCGGGCACACGCTCACTGATCGCCGCGCCCATTCTCGTCTGTACCGTGGATCACTTGGTGGCGGCCACTGAGAGTACGCGAGGCGGACGCCAGATCGCACCGATGCTGCGTTTGATGAGCAGTGATCTGGTGCTCGATGAAATCGATGACTTCGATATCAACGATCTGCCAGCGTTAACCCGATTGGTGCATTGGGCCGGACTGCTCGGCTCGCGCGTATTGCTATCATCGGCTACTTTGCCGCCTGCCTTGGTGCACGGATTGTATGAGGCATATCGCAGCGGACGTGAAGCCTACCAGTGCCATCGTGGCGAGCCAGGCCAGCCCGTGGATATCTGCTGTGCGTGGTTCGACGAAAATGATCGCCAGCATCAGGATTGTGCCGACGGTGATGCCTTCAGCGCCGCGCATGCCGCTTTTGCCAAGCGTCGGCTCAAGCGCTTGTCCGAGAACCCCGTGCGTCGCCGAGGCGAGCTTCTACCCTTGCCGGCATTGGGCAAGCGCCCTGAAGAGATGCGTGCTGGCCTGGCCGAGGTGCTGCGTACACAGGCCGCCCAGCTCCACGAGCGCCACCATTCGTGTGATCCTGTCACCGGCAAGCGCGTCAGTTTCGGTTTGATCCGCATGGCCAATATCGATCCGCTGGTCGATGTCGCCAGATCGCTCTTCCAACAAGGCGCCTGCGTTGGGCAACGCATTCATCTGTGCGTGTACC
>NZ_JARANX010000073.1:0-2839 GCF_029889785.1 Chromohalobacter sp. 48-RD10
TAGCGCGACGCTGGATCAGACGCCGCCGGCCCTCACCATCGATCCGGTCGACGATCCGATCAGCAACGATAGTCCGGCGCTGTCCGGCAGCGTCGACGATCCCGACGCCACGGTGACCGTGACGGTCGATCGCGAGGAGTACGCCGCCACCAACAACGGCGACGGCACCTGGGCGCTCGCTGCCGGCACCGTCGATCTGGCCGAGGGCGATAACGCCATCACGGTGAACGCCACCGACCCGGCCGGGAACCCGGCGACGCCGGTGACCGAGACGATCAGCGTCGACGTCACCGCGCCCGCCGAGGGCGATAACACCGTCAACTTCACCGACGATGTCTACAACGCGGCTGAAGCCGATACCGCCACCCTCACCGGCCAGGTCGAGGACGGTGCGACGATCGACACGCTTAACGTCGCCAGCGATGCCGGCGGCGACTCGGTGGTGATTCAGGGCGACGCCATTACGCTCAACGATGACGGCGCCTTCACCACGACCGCCGACCTCTCCGGCCTCGATGACGGCGAGCTGACTGCGACGCTCGCCCTCATCGATGCGGCGGGAAATACCGGGACAGTCACCGATACCGCCACGCTGGATCAGACGCCGCCGGCCCTCACCATCGATCCGGTCGACGATCCGATCAGCAACGACAGCCCGGCGCTGTCCGGCACTGTCGATGATCCCGACGCCACGGTGACCGTCACGGTCGATCGCGAGGAGTACGCCGCCACCAACAACGGCGACGGCACCTGGGCGCTCGCTGCCGGCACCGTCGATCTCGCCGAGGGCGACAACGCCATCACGGTCAACGCCACTGATCCCGCCGGCAATACCAGCGATCCGGTGACCGAGACGGTCAGCGTCGACGTCACTGCGCCCGCCGAGGGCGATAATACCGTCGCCTTCGGCGACGACGTCTACAACGCGGCCGAAGCCGATACCGCCGACCTCACCGGCCAGGTTGAAGACGGTGCGACGATTGACACGCTCACCGTCGCCAGCGATGCCGGCGGCGACTCGGTGGTGATTCAGGGCGACGCCATTACGCTCAACGATGACGGCGTCTTCACCACCACCGCCGACCTCTCCGGCCTCGATGACGGCGAGCTGACTGCGACGCTTTCTATCACGGATGCGGCGGGCAATACCGGGACAGTCACCGACACCGCCACGCTGGATCAGACGCCCCCGGTGATTACCCTCGATCCTGTCGACGACCCGATCAGCAACGACAGCCCGGCGCTGTCCGGCACTGTCGACGATCCCGACGCCACCGTTACCGTCACGGTCGATCGCGAGGAGTACGCCGCCACCAACAACGGCGACGGCACCTGGGCGCTCGCTGCCGGCACCGTCGATCTGGCCGAGGGCGATAACGCCATCACGGTCAACGCCACCGACCCGGCCGGGAACCCGGCGACGCCGGTGACCGAGACGGTCAGCGTCGACGTCACCGCGCCCGCCGAGGGCGATAACACCGTCAGCTTCGGCGACGACGTCTACAACGCGGCCGACGCCGATACCGCCACCCTCACCGGCCAGGTCGAGGACGGTGCAACGATCGATACGCTCACCATCGCCAGCGCCAATGGCAGCGACCCGGTGGTGATTCAGGGCGACGACATCACGCTGGAGGATGACGGATCGTTCAGCTATACCGCCGACCTGACTGGTCTGCCCGACGGCGACCTGACTGCCACGCTTTCGATCGCCGACGCCGCCGGTAACAGCGGCACGGTCACCGATACCGCAACGCTGGACACTACCGCCGATGCCGCGCCGACCGCTTCGCTGACCAGCGACGATGGCGACGGCCTGATCAATGCCGACGAGGCCGGCACGGCCAGCTACACCGTCGGCGGCCTAGACCCCGATGCCACCGCCGTGGCTTCGTTCACCGATGGCACTACCACGGTCACCGCCGACGTCGCAGCGGATGGAACGATCAGCGTCGATCTCTCCAGCCTGACCGACGGCGAGATCACCAGTTCGCTGGCGATCACCGACGAGGCCGGCAACAGCGCCACTGTCGCTGGAGAGTCGGTCACTCTCGACACCACCGCCGATGCCGCGCCGACCGCCTCGCTGACCAGCGACGATGGCGACGGCCTGATCAATGCCGATGAAGCCGCCGCGACCAGCTACACCGTCAGTGGCCTCGGCCCCGACGCCACCGCCGTGGCCTCGTTCACCGACGGCACCACCACGGTCACTGCCGATGTCGCAGCGGATGGAACGATCAGCGTCGATCTCTCCGGCCTGGCCGACGGCGAGATCACCAGCTCGCTGACGATCACCGACGAAGCCGGCAACAGCGCCACGGTGACGAGCGACAGTGTCACGCTGGATACCACCGCACCGACAGTCGAGATCGACGCGCTCGATGACCCGATCGATAACGACAGCCCGGCTCTGACCGGTACCGTCGATGATCCCGACGCCACCGTCACCGTGACGATCGACGGCACGGATCACGCAGCTACCGTCGACGGTGAGACCTGGTCCATCGAGGCTGGCACCGTCGATCTGGCCGAAGGCGACAACGCCATTACGGTGAACGCCATCGATCCGGCCGGGAATCCGGCGACGCCGGTCACCGAGACAGTCAGCGTTGACGTCACCGCGCCAGATGACCCGACAATTGCCAGCGCCTCGGACGATGTTGAGCCGCTGACTGATGATCTGACCAGTGGTGACAGCACCAACGACACCACGCCGACACTGACCGGCACGGCCGAAGCCAACAGCACCATTGAGATCTTCCAGAACGGCACGTCCGTGGGCATGGTCGATGCCGACGGTGATGGTAGCTGGAACTTTACGCCAGAGGCGCTGAGC
>NZ_JARANX010000074.1:0-2738 GCF_029889785.1 Chromohalobacter sp. 48-RD10
GTCGGAACCGCGATACGTACGAGCACTATCCCACGCCGTGCTGACCATCTCACTGATGCTCAAACCGCTTTCAGCAATCTTCTGCTTGACGACTTCTTCGCTGTAGTCGGTGTTACCTGCCGGAATGGGATCCTGCCAGATCAGGTCTTCAGCGGGCACTTCCGGGCCGATGTAACGCGACTTCGGGCCCAGATCGCGATGAGTCAGCTTGAACCATGCCCTGGCAAACGTTTCAGAAAAATACTCTGGATCGTTCATGAACTTCTGGCAGATTTCGTTGTAGACGGGGTCAACTTTCATCGCCATATCGGCATCCGTCATGATCGGATTACGGCGAATTGATGCGTCTTCAACGTCAACCGGCTTATCTTCTTCGGCAATATCGGCGGGCTCCCATTGCCATGCTCCAGCCGGGCTTTTCTTGAGCTCCCATTCGTGATTAAAGAGCATATCGAACCAACCCATGTCCCACTGAGTCGGATTTTGGGTCCAAGCACCTTCTATGCCAGATACCACAGTATCCTGGCCTACACCGCGGCCTTTGGTATTTATCCAACCAATGCCCTGATATTCAACATCAGCCGCTTCTGGCTCTACACTCAGGTCGGCAGCATCACCATTACCATGGCATTTACCGATAGTATGACCGCCGGCTGTTAGCGCCGCTGTCTCTTCATCATTCATGGCCATGCGAGCGAAGGTTTCACGCACATGCTCAGCGGTTTTCAGCGGATCGGGCTGCCCGTTTACGCCCTCTGGGTTAACATAAATAAGCCCCATCTGTACTGCTGCCAGAGGGTTTTCCATGGTGTCCGGATTTTCAACGTCACCGTAGCGCTCATCAGAAGGTGCCAGCCACTCCTTCTCGTCGCCCCAGTAGATGTCCTTCTCTGGATGCCAGATGTCTTCACGGCCGAAGGCAAAGCCATAGGTCTTCAAACCCGCGACTTCGTAAGCGACGGTACCGGAAAGTACCATCAGGTCAGCCCATGAAATTTTATTGCCATATTTCTTTTTGATGGGCCATAGAAGCCGACGTCCCTTATCGGTATTCACATTATCCGGCCAAGAGTTAAGCGGCGCGAATCGCTGATTACCAGTACCGCCGCCGCCACGGCCATCTGCCAGGCGATATGAGCCTGCAGAGTGCCAAGCAACACGGGCAAACATACCCACGTAACTGCCCCAATCCGCAGGCCACCACTCTTGGCTATCCAACATCAACTTTCGGAGGTCGTCCTTTAGCGCTTGAACGTCAAGCTTCTTGACCTCTTCCCGATAGTTAAAACCAGAATCCATCGGGTTGGTCTTGCAATCATGCTGGTGCAGGATATCCAGGTTGATACCTTCCGGCCACCAATCCTTATTGGAGGTGCCTGTGGAGGTATGGCCACCGTGCATTACTGGGCATTTTCCGCTCATATTGCCTTCCCCTTTTTACTCTTTACCTTGGGGATAACCAAGGAACCTATGGTCTGCACCTTAGTTATCGTGCTCACATTTGCGTGACAGCCATGCGTTATTGACGTAGCTATTTTTAAAGTATTCTTTTGATAGTCAAAATTTGTATTTCGCTACCCATCCAATAAAAATAAATTATTGCACGATAAAACGGTGCATGGTGAGAAATGCTGCTGTCACGAGGTCAGCGTATTTCTGGCTCTATCTATGCACGGGGAACGCTGCCTAAGCTTGTTCGATAATCGACACTGTTCTTCGCCGACCGACAGGGCTTCGCTCATGACCCCGACCAACGGCCTCGTTCGCCAGCTCGACCGCCAGTATGTTTTCCATTCCTGGTCCCAACAGGGCCAGCTCGATCCGCTGGTAATCGCCGGCGGCGAAGGCTGTCGTTTATGGGATTATGCAGGTAACGAATACCTTGATTTCAGCAGCCAGCTAGTGAATACCAACATCGGCCATCAACATCCCAGGGTCATCGCCGCCATCAAGGAGCAGGCCGAGACACTCACCACGGTAGCGCCTGCGCACGCCAACCTGGCCCGGGGCGAAGCCGCCAAGCGCATCGTGGAGCGCGCGCCGCAGGGCTTTTCCAGAGTGTTTTTCACCAACGCGGGGGCAGACGCCAACGAGAACGCCATCCGCATGGCGCGGAGCTACACAGGGCGCGACAAGATTCTCTCGGCGTATCGCTCCTATCACGGCAATACTGGGTCGGCCATCGTCGCGACGGGCGACCCGCGTCGCGTGCCCAACGAATTTGCGCGGGGCCATGCGCACTTCTTCAATCCCTACCTTTATCGCAGCGACTTCTGGGCCAGCGATGAGCAGGAGGAATGCCAGCGCGCCTTGCAGCACCTGCGCCGCGTCATCGAATGTGAGGGCCCCGGCGCCATTGCCGCCATTCTGCTCGAGCCGATCCCCGGCACGGCAGGCGTGCTGACGCCCCCGGCGGACTATTTGAAGGGTGTGCGGGCGCTGGCCGACGAATTCGGCATCCTGTTGATCTTCGATGAAGTGATGGCCGGGTTCGGGCGCACCGGGCGCTGGTTCGCCTTCGAGCATTACGGCGTCTCACCGGATCTGATCGTATTCGCCAAGGGAGTCAATTCCGGCTACGTGCCAGCCGGCGGCGTGGTGATCTCGGATGCCATCAGCCGGCATTTCGACGAACACATGTTCTTCGGCGGGCTCACCTATTCCGGACATCCGCTGGCGATGGCGTCCATCGTCGCTACCCTGGACGCCATGCATGAGGAAGGTGTAGTGGAGAACGC
>NZ_JARANX010000075.1:0-2727 GCF_029889785.1 Chromohalobacter sp. 48-RD10
CTGCGGCCTTACGTTCTTCGGAGTACCTTGGCATGGAAGCTCTCATACCACCCTCTCTGAGTGGGATTCAGGCGAAATCGCCATCTGGACAACTAGGCTGGCAGAGAGGGAGGTCATCGCGGTGCGCATCGATATCCGCGATGAAGCGCGCGCGGGAGCTGGTTCGTAAGTCTCCACGCCGCAGGTCCCACTCGCCATCCCAAATAAACGCCGAGGAAGTCGGTCGGTACTTATGGGGCCAGCCTTGCCAGTGAGTGGCTCGAACCAGGTCATTCGGATTCACGTTCAAGATCAGCTTATCGCCAAGCGTTAATTCAACCGCGCGGCGTGGCAAGCCAATACGTTCTACCCAGGCGGCGCCCGGCAGATTATGTTGCCACAAGCGAAGCAAGCCTAGCTCCACAGGCACGCCCAAGGATTGAGCGCCCTCTCTGACCGTTTTTGACAAGCGTGCCCGCTGTACCGGCCAGTACATGCGGGGGTCTTCCAGCGGGGCGAATGCGGGGTCGCCCGCGGGCGGCGTGGGCAATCGGTGCTCACGAAGCAGCAAAGACTTCACGCCGCGCCCTCCTGTTTCACCGAGGAAATAACGGAAGCCCTTTGCTTATGCCGCCTTGGCAAGCCGAAGATAAAATACGTTTGCCCATGTTCCATGCGTCGTGCCTCTTTATATGCATCATGCTTTCTTAATAGTTAGCATGATATCAATTTACGCGCACGTTGCATAAGGGTAACGTTTTATAAAATCACGTTTACTTAGTTTATAACGCGATGAGCATCTTCGCCTAACGCTAACTACCTGGTGATCGCAGAAACCGTGCCGCCACCCTCTCCGACTTGAAATCGTCCAGCCAGGCTTCGTCGATGTCGGGGGGATGATCCTCAATGGCCTTTTGAATACCCGTGGCAAGATCCTCCTCGCTATGCACGACGATACTGCTCTCTAACTCTCCCTTGAGAATCGCGCGAATACCGCCTGGGCAATCCACACTCAGCACTGGCGTGCCACAGGCCAACGCCTCGAAAAGCACGATCCCCATACCTTCGAAGCGCGAACTGAGTACGAACAGCCGGGCATGATGCATCCAGGGATAGGGGTTCTCCCGCTGACCGACGAAAACCACACGCTCGGCGATACCCAGTTCCGTGGCCAGTGCTTCCAAGTTGGATCGCTCATAGCCGTCTCCCACCAGCACGAGCGGCATTGTCACCCCGGAACGCGCATAGGCACGCAGCAGTAGCGCTTGGTCTTTAGCCGGCACCATACGCGCCACGTTGACGATGTAAGGCTCGGCGGGAATATCCGGCTCCGGCGCCAGCATCGCGTGGCGTATATCCATCACGGGGCAAGGGTTAGGGATGACCTCCAAACTCGCCGGTGAAAAACGCCAAAGCTCCATGCCTTGGCGTACTGTCTCGGCAACGCCTTCCGATACCGCCACCAAATGCCGGTTCTGGTAAAGACAACGTGCAAACAACCGGCGGCTGAGACTCGGCCTATGCGCGCGGACAATGTTTTCCAACACATAACGCGCGCGGCTATCTCGAAACGTCCATACCTGCTCGAAGGTGCCCTGGCCGCGAAAGACGATCCTATCGACTCGCCCATATTGACGCTCGAAGCGCCATAGCCATAAGCGGAACACGACCCCGCCCATAACCCCGGTGCCCAGGAACACGGCACGCTTGAGCATAGGGTTGAGTACCCAACGCGCGAAAAACTCCAGAAGAACCCCAATCAATGACAAACGGCTCAGATGCCTCAGCGGCAAATGATGCTGCCTCACCTCGGGGTGCAGAGGACATAACGGTTTCGCCACCTTACGAAAGCTAACCAGATGGCTTTCATGTCCAGCATCCGCAAACGCATCGGCCAGATTGACCGCCACCCGCTCCATACCGCCCATCTTGAGGGAACGCACGACTACCAGTGTACGCATCAGGTCTCCAGCAAGGCGGTGGTTATTGTTGAAGTGGCAGCAGGCGGCCAACAGGGGGCGAGCATCATATGTAACTCCGCGATAACTGCCAAGGCTACGGTCGCGCCAGCATACGACGACGGCGAATCTTCGGCTCTTTCAATAACAAGCGAAAACGCTTTCTCCAAGGCAATGTAGATCTCAACGCTGCCTTTTCGATGGGCCAGGGGGTAAGCGCCGAGTAAGCGATAAAGTCATCCTGAAATGGATGAACGCATCGTGCATGCCATGGCTTCACCGCCCCAATGAAATGCACGATTCGAGGATGCCGACTAGCGACCTTCAGGGCAGGAAGGTACTCGGCAAGGTGGGCATACCGCTTCTCCACGGCCGCATAGGCGGTGGGCTGAAAATTCCATTCCGGCTCAAGCCGGCGCCACCTACTTTCCAGCACTTCGTTCAAGGCATCCTGATCCGGGTAACGGGCCACCTCACTCACTTGTAGGTATTCCAGCGCCTTTTCAGCGACGCCCTCGCGACGCCAGGCCAATAGGTCCACCAGCATCATACCTGAGTTGAAGTAGTTATCGGGGTCACGCCGAGTATGCTTGCTGGAGGGATTACACAGATCCATAGCCGCCGCGACGACACAGCCTTCCAGCGGCAGCTCCCACAAACTCTCGAGATCGCCGAGTACCGGTAGTTTTCAACCCAGTTGTCCAAAAAGTTTGTTCTAAGCCGCGCATTGGTTACGCTTGATTTCCTGGCACTTTCCTGGGTTGAGCGGCACAGCTCCGGTTGGCTCCCA
>NZ_JARANX010000076.1:0-2678 GCF_029889785.1 Chromohalobacter sp. 48-RD10
ATCCCGCCCCTCGACACCCTCATCGCACCTCGCGTGGCGCTGCTGGGAGACGCCGCGCACGGCATGGCACCGGATCTCGGCCAGGGGGGCTGCCAGGCCATGGAAGACGCCTGGGTGCTGGCCGACGCCGTGCAGCACGCTCTCACTGAACACGCCGACACCTCGATAGCGCTTGCCACCGCACTGACCCACTACGACGTCGCGCGTGTCGAGCGCGTCGGCGACATCGTCTCCCGCGCACGCAAGCGCGCGGCGATGATCCATGGCCTCGGCCCCGAGCAAACTCATGCCTGGTATGACGAACTCGCCCACGAAGATGGCGACGCCATCCTCGCAGGACTCAAGAAGACCGTTGTCGGCGGGCCACTTGGCTAAACATTGGGACTGGCATCTCCGCGAGCGACGTAAGTATCTCTTAAGCGTTACCGTGCGAGCGTTGCGATTCTTTCATCTCCGCCATCGGCAGGTATCTCATGGATTGGTCGGAACGTCGCATTCTCATCACGGGCGCTGATACACCTTTCGCGAAAACCCTCATCGATTGGTTGTTACCGCGCGGTGCCTTGTTATGGACGTTGGGCGAGAACCAGGCCGCACTCGAGCGACAGGTGCGCGGCATGCCGACGCGCGTCCAGCCCATGGCGGCCACATGTCAGACACAACAAGCATGCTGCCGTGAGACCGTGGCGCGCGCCGGTATCGAGATGCTGATTCATGTGCGACCGACCGACACGAATGACGCTATGAGCGTCGAGGGTGCACTGCATGTCGATATCGGCCTCGTCACGGCAAACGAAAGTCGGTCACGGCGCCAATGTGTCTCGCGGGTGCGGGAATCGTCGCGGCCAGACAGGCTCGTACTTAGCGTCGACCCCGCCCCGAAGCACGCCCGCTATTCGCACCTAGCGCCCGAGGACATTCCCCATGTCCATCACTTGACAGCGCTAAACCACGCCGCACGGCGCGTGATACAGGTCATCGAGCGACACAATCATCCTTCCCTTGCAGCCCAATGGCGAGGCCACATTCATTCCTATCAGCGTCGGCGTGCGGCGGCCGATGGTTTCACCCCGCCTTAAGAAAGACTTAAGCTTTACGCATCATGCTACGCTGGCGCCAATACCGAGGAGGCCCCATGCGTATACTCTTGGTCGAAGACGATCCGCTGCTGGGCGATGGCATCAAGACCGCACTCACCCGCGAAGCCTATACAGTGGATTGGTTCACCGAAGGTCATCATGCTATCGAAGCTGCCCAAAACGAAGCGTTCAGCGCCATGATTCTCGATCTGGGGCTGCCCGACATGGATGGCATGGCAGTGCTCCAGCATCTACGCCAGGCTTCCGGACTGCCAATACTCATCCTCACCGCACGCGATGCCGTCGAAGAACGCATTCGTGGACTCGATGCCGGCGCCGACGATTATGTACTCAAGCCCTTCAACCTACAGGAGTTGCTGGCACGCCTGCGCGTCATCACGCGGCGCGCCGAGGGCCGCGCGTCACGCACCCTGACACTCGGCGCCTTGAGCATCGACGAAGCCAGTCACAGCGTCAGTTGGCAAGGACAGGACATCGCGCTTGGGCGCCGCGAATACGCCCTATTGCTCGAACTGGCACGCCACCCCGACAAGGTGCTCTCGCGCCCTCGGCTGGAAAGCCTGCTCTATGGCTGGGGAGAGGAAGTCGCCTCGAATGCAGTGGAGGTCCACGTTCATCATCTGCGCAAGAAGTTCGGTAAGTCGCTCATCATGACCGTCCGTGGTATCGGTTATCGCCTGGATCGTCGCGCAGTATGACGTCCATTCGCTATTACCTGCTCCGCACGCTGACGCTAGTACTCGTCGTGTCCGGTAGTGTGGCGGTGCTCGCCTCGTATTTGATCACCGATCACGAGCTGGAAGAAGTGCTCGACACCCAGCTCAGCCTCCACAGTCGCATTGTCGCCGGCCAACTACCGGAGAACGCCAGCGATGTCGCGTTCAAGCGGCTGGCCAACCGGCTCAGTATCCCCAATTATCCGGCACGCCTCTATCACGATGGCCAGCCTGTCGCGCTCGGAGCTGATGACACCACCCCGGCCAAGCTGTATCACGAGGAAGAACGCAAACTCGCGCTGGGTTTATGGAAGCCCGACAAGACACCACGTCTCCTCCAGGGAAAGTGGGTACAAGAGGCGCCTTTTCCCGCCCCCGACGAAGAAGGTTTCCGCTGGGTCGACTACGATGGCCATCGCTGGCGCGTCTTCAGCATGTTCGACGAACGCCATGACCTGTGGATCAGCATGGGCCAACGCAGCAACTTCCAGCGTGAAATAGTCGAGCGCATCACCTGGAACAATCTCATTCCGATGCTGATCCTATTGCCGCTCATGTTGTGGTTGATGAACCGCATCATTCGCCGTGGCCTGACTCCTATACGGCGTCTATCTGACCAGGTGCAAGGACGCCATGCCCGCGACCTTCGGCATATCGAGCTCGACGTTCCCCACGAGTTGGAGGGATTACACCAGTCGCTGAACGACTTCATCGACCGACTGGGCGAAACCCTGGAACGCGAACGCCGGTTCACTGCGGACGCCGCGCATGAACTGCGCACCCCACTGGCCGCGTTGCGTATTCACCTGGACAATGTCCAAGCTGGGGAAACCGCATCGCTGCAAAAGGCTTATACCGGCGT
>NZ_JARANX010000077.1:0-2671 GCF_029889785.1 Chromohalobacter sp. 48-RD10
ACTATATCCATGTCATGGATCTGGTCGAGGGCCATCTGGCGGCGATGCGCGTGCTGGCGGATCGTCCGGGGGTGAACGTCTGGAACCTGGGCACCGGTCAGGGGTATTCAGTGCTCGAGATGGTGCGCGCTTTCGAGATGATTTCGCAGCGCGATGTGGCGTATCGCATCGTGCCACGCCGCGACGGGGATATCGCCGAATGCTGGGCCGATGCCTCGCTGGCCGAGCATGAACTGGGCTGGAAAGCTCAGCGCGGCCTGACCGACATGATCGCCGATACCTGGCGCTGGCAGTCGAGCAATCCCGAAGGCTACCCAAGCAAACGCGTGGTGCGACGAGACGGTCTCAGTAAACCCGGCGGCATGGCCAACGCCTTGCCGAGGATCTACCTCATCGACACCGCACGCGCCAACCGCGCTGCCTCGTAACGACCTAACCAGAGAAGACCGAGCGCGGTCACCCGGCCGCGCTCTGATGCTTGTAGTTCGTGTTGAATGAGTAGTTCGTGTTGCGTGAATAGTGACGCCTTCCAATAGGTAAGGTGAGCTTTCTGCTTATAAATACATATTAAAGTTTATTAAATTGAACGTGGCTGCAGAAATTTAGGCCGGCTGTAAACATGGTGCTACATGATGATCTTACAATTCAGTATATGCGTTGCTAAACGGTGAGGTAGGACTTTGATGTTATATAAAGTAAAGGAATAATTCGTGAAGATTTGTATTGTTACACCCTCGTTTGCAGGAGGGGGAGCCGAAAGAATAGCTGTCAATTTGGCGAATTATTACGCTAAAAATGGGTTAGATGTCTGTTTAGTTGTTTTTGAAGGAGTCGGTCCATATCGTAGACAAGTCGGTGGCTCCATCAAGTTAATTGATCTTAATGTTAAGCGGTTGCGCTATGACGCCTGGTTGAAGTTGAGAAAAGTCATAAAAGATGAATCTCCAGAACAGATTCTATCTGTGATGAGAGGAGCAAATATTTTCGTCGGGCTAGCTCTTCCGGTAATGAACAATATAAAAGTTGCATTTCGTGAAGCTAATACAATGGAGGCCGTGAGGCGTAAACCCTGGCGTCGTAGGTTATTTTACAAGTGTCTGATGAGGTTTTCCTATGGACGTGCTAATATTGTTATTGCAAACTCTATGGACACCAAAAAAGACCTTATAGTTAATAAGATAGTTAAGGATAGTTATGTAAAAGTTATTGGTAACCCAGTGATTAATGATGACTTAAATGAAAAGGCTGGAGATGTTTTGTGTCATGATTGGTTATCTTCTTCTGATGTTTTTGTTGTTTTGCACGTTGGTCGTCTTGATATCCAAAAAAACCAAGCACTTTTGTTAAGTGCATTCTCTTTGGCGGTAAAATCGGTTCCTGATCTTAAGCTTGTCATTCTTGGTGAAGGCGAAGAAAAGAAAAATTTAGAAAGACTCGCAGGTGAGTTAGGTGTTAAGGGTAGCGTTGATTTTGTTGCCTTCCAGGATAATCCCTACCCGTATTACAAGGCTGCAGATTTATTTGTTCTGTCTTCTGACTGGGAAGGCTTCGGGAATGTAATAGTGGAAGCATTGGCATGTGGTACGCCCGTTATCAGTACGGATTGCCCAGGTGGCCCAAGGACCATACTTGCTGATGGCAAGTATGGTGTATTAGTACCTTGTGGTGATGCGGAAAGACTTTCATTGGAGATAGTTAACCATGTAAGTAATGTTGGTACGTGGAACTTTGAAAAACTCAAGATGCGTGCAAATGAGTTTTCAGTTGAAGCTGTCGCAAAAAAATATCTGGAAGCAACCCGCTAGATTCTTACTTTTTTATTCTCTTAAATGACTGAGCAGGATGTCCTGTCGGTCAGGTCTTGTGGTGCGCTCTCCATTCAGCTCAATACGGACAGAGCCATTGCAGGCTGCGTCTAGGGATAGTCTTCCACTTATGGCGAGTGGTTCTCCTGAATCGTGTTCTGTTAGGAACATGCTGATTCTAAGAGATAAAACCACTCGGTACCTTCTTTTCTTTCGCAGCCCGGTGAGTTAGGCGGGCTTTCTGATAGGCAGAGATGTGCATGCTTAATCTAGTTGTTACATTGCGACAGAAAACCCATGAAGTATGGCGCAGCCGCTTTGTAAGAAGCGTTGCTGTCGTTGCCACCGGAACGGCAGGAGCGCAGGCGATCACGATGGCTTTTGCACCGCTCATTACCCGCCTTTATGGTCCTGAAGCATACGGTGTGCAAGGTACTTTTATGGCAATACTGGGTGTGGCGGTTCCGGTCGGTGCGCTTGCCTATCCGATTGCTATGGTTTTACCACGACGAGATGAAGAAACCCTTGGGATTATGCAGCTGAGTGCCTATATCTCCGTAATTATTACGGCTTTATTGGCGTTCGGTTTGTGGATGGGGGGAGAGGAGTTTATTTCACTCCTGGAAATAGAAAGCGTGGGTAACTTTATCTACTTGGTGCCTGTGGCTGTGTTGTTCGCGGCCTGGAAGCAGATAGCCCAGCAGTGGTTGATACGCAAAAAAGAATTCGGAGTTATTGCGAGTTCCGCCTTGGCAACTTCCGGAGCTCTGAATAGCGCCAGGGCCTTGGCTGGTTTCTTGCACCCCACCGGCGCTGTACTTATTGTGCTGGCAACCTTAGTAGAAGCGTTGCGCGCGTTGCTGATG
>NZ_JARANX010000078.1:0-2654 GCF_029889785.1 Chromohalobacter sp. 48-RD10
ACACGTTTTATCGCCATACCGGGAGAGTTAATTGACAGACATATTAGTCACTGGCGGTGCCGGCTATATCGGCTCCCATACGGTGCTGGCCCTGCTGGAAGCAGGGCATAAGGTGGTGGTGCTGGACAATCTCTGCAACGCCTCGCGGGAGTCTTTGCGCCGGGTGGAGCGCCTGGCTGGGCACGAGCTGACCTTTGTGCAGGGCGATATCCGCGATCAAGTCCTGCTGGATCGGCTGTTCCGCGAGTATACGGTCAGCGCGGTGATTCACTTCGCCGGGCTTAAGGCGGTAGGGGAGAGCGTTGAGCATCCGCTTGCCTACTACGAGAACAACGTCGCCGGCACCCTGGTGCTCTGCCAGGCTATGCAGGCCGCCGGGGTCACACGGCTGGTGTTCAGCTCGTCGGCCACGGTGTATGGCGATGGCCACCCCATGCCGCTGCATGAAGGCCTCCCCACCGGTCAGCCCACCAATCCCTACGGCCGCTCCAAGCTGATGGTGGAGGAGCTGCTGCGGGATCTGGTCGCCTCGGACAGCGCCTGGTCCATTGCGTTGCTGCGTTACTTCAACCCGGTAGGTGCTCACGAGAGCGGAGAGATTGGGGAAGATCCCCAGGGTATTCCCAATAATCTGCTGCCCTATGTGGCCCAGGTCGCCGTGGGGCGCCGCGAGTGCCTCGCGGTCTACGGCAGCGACTATCCCACGCCCGACGGCACCGGCGTTCGCGACTATATCCATGTGATGGACCTGGCGGAAGGGCATCTGTGTGCCCTGAATGCCCTGCAGGAGCGCGGGGGCGTGAATACCTGGAACCTGGGTACCGGCCAGGGGCACTCGGTACTCGAGGTGGTCAAGGCCTTCGAGCAGGCCTCGGGGCAGGCGGTGCCCTACCGCATCGAACCGCGGCGCCCCGGCGATGTGGCCGAATGCTGGGCCGATGCGACTCTTGTTGAGCGAGAGCTTGGCTGGAAGGCACGCCGAAGCCTGGCGGATATGATGAGCGATACCTGGCGCTGGCAGTGCCAGAATCCTGAAGGTTATTGATAAGCCTGCTTAGGCTTGGAAATGTTTCAAGGGAATACCAATGAAAATTGCCATCGCCGGTACCGGCTACGTCGGCCTCTCCAACGCCATGCTGCTGGCTCAGCACAATCAGGTGGTGGCGCTGGATATCGTCGCCGAGAAGGTCGCCATGCTGAATGATCGCCTCTCGCCCATCGAGGATGCCGAGATCAGTGACTTCTTGGCCCATCGTACGCTCGACTTCACCGCCACACTGGACCGCGAGGCCGCCTATCGCGATGCGGACTTTGTGGTGATCGCCACCCCCACCGACTACGACCCGGAGACCAACTATTTCGATACTTCCAGTGTCGAGGCGGTGATCCAGGAGGTAATCGCCATCAATCCCGCGGCGGTGATGGTGATCAAGTCCACGGTGCCGGTGGGCTTTACCGCCGAGGCGTGCGCGCGCTTCGGCACCGAGAATCTGCTCTTCTCGCCGGAGTTTCTGCGCGAGGGCAGGGCGCTCTACGATAATCTCCACCCTTCGCGGATTATCGTCGGTGAACGCTCCGAGCGTGCCGAGGTGTTCGCCTCGCTGCTCACCCAGGGGGCGGTGAAGGAGGAGATCCCGGTGCTGTTCACCAACAGTACCGAGGCGGAGGCGATCAAGCTCTTCGCCAATACCTATCTGGCCATGCGGGTGGCCTACTTCAACGAGCTGGATAGCTACGCCGAGACCCATGGCCTGGATACCCGCCAGATTATCGAGGGGGTGGGGCTCGACCCACGCATCGGCGGCCACTACAACAACCCCAGCTTCGGTTACGGCGGCTACTGCCTGCCCAAGGATACCAAGCAGCTGCTGGCCAACTATCAGGACGTGCCGAGCAATATGATCCAGGCGGTGGTGGATGCCAACCGCACCCGCAAGGACTTTATCGCCGAGCAGGTGCTGGCGCGCCGGCCGCAGGTGGTGGGGGTCTATCGCTTGATCATGAAGGCCGGCTCCGATAACTTCCGCGCCAGCGCCATGCAGGGGGTAATGAAGCGGATCAAGGCCAAGGGGATCGAGGTGATCGTCTATGAGCCGGTGCTGGAGGAGGAGAGCTTCTATGGCTCCCGGGTATTGCGGGACTTCGAGGCCTTTAAGGCCGAGGCGGATGTGATCCTCTCCAACCGCATGGCCGAGGAGCTCGCCGATGTGGCCGAGAAGGTCTATACGCGGGATCTGTTCGGCAGCGATTGAGGGGGCGATTGAGGGGGAGAGCCCCCCTTCGCGACTTTTTCTTCTTTTTTCTTTTCGTACCAAGGATGTAACGCGTGCCATCAATGGATAATGTGCGCCTGGCCGTTGATCGGCCTGGGCTATGTGGGGCTGCCGCTGGCGGTGGAGTTCGGCAAGGTGCTGCCCACCGTGGGCTTCGATATCAATGCCAAGCGTATTGCTGAGCTGCGCGACGGTATCGATCACACCCTGGAGGTGGAGCCGGCGCTGCTGGCCGAGGCGAGCCGGCTAAGCTTCGAAAACGAGCTCGAGGCGCTGCGGGCGTGCAATGTGTATATCGTCACCGTGCCGACGCCCATCGATGCCAGCCGCCGGCCGGACCTGACGCCCTTGATCCGCGCCAGCGAGACTCTGGGCCAGGTG
>NZ_JARANX010000079.1:0-2605 GCF_029889785.1 Chromohalobacter sp. 48-RD10
CTGCCCGATACACAGCGGACAAGGTGTCAACCCATAGACATATTGCAATACCAAGGCCACGCCCATCATCAGCACGCACATCGCCAGGCCCAGCAAGCAGCCTCGACGCACGTTCATCGCGGCCAATCGGGTAATCATCGTCACGTCTCCTCAGGCAATCCGACTCGTTTCGTGTGGGGTCTTTGGTTTGCTCATGAAAAGGCCTGTGCCGCAGTGCGCACAGGCCTTGGACAACGCTTCGACTCACGCCACGCTGAGAGGTTTACCCGCGCGCTCGAAATAACGCGCCAGGAAGGTCGCGAAGTCCTCGTGGTCGGCGCGCTCGATATCGTCTTGCTGCTGGTGCGAGGTCTCGACGAGCTGCTCGAACAGCGCCTCGCGCGCGCGATCCATGGGCGCCTCGCGCAGCTCGGCGGCCTGCTGCTCGGCCAAGGCACGCGCCTGGTCGAGGTATTCGACGCCTTCGTTGACCAATTGAGCATAAAGCTGGCCGGAGGGCGTCAATTCGGGGTCGTCGAGGCGCGGTGCCAGAACTGCGAGGGCGTCGCGATGCGGCGCGCCCTCCTCGTTGGTGTCGAGCAAGTCGGCAACACTCTCGAGTTCGGCGAAGATATCGTGCCCCCAGTCGCGCAAATAGCGCTGGCGATCACCGACACTGAGCTTGAGCTCGGGATCACGGCCACGCTCCACTACCAGGCGGCGGTTATCGTCGAGACGATCGCACTCCTCGTCGGGAATCCACGGGCTCTCGGAGAGCAGACACCACATCAGGAAGGTATCCAGGAAGCGCATCTGCGTTTCGTCGATACCCAGGGGCGTGAAAGGATCGAGATCCAGGCAGCGCACCTCGATGTATTCGACACCGCGTGCCTCGAGGGCCTGAGAAGGTGTCTCATCGTGACGCGCCACCCGCTTGGGACGAATATCGCTGTAATACTCGTTCTCGATCTGCAGGATATTGGCGTTGAGCTGGCGCCAGTCGCCATCGACATTGACGCCGAAACGTTGGTAATCCGGCCACGGCGTGCTGATCGCATGGCGTAGCGTGCCCACGTAGTTGGACAACGAGTTGAAGCAGATCTTGAGCTGCTCCTGCACCTTGTTCTGGTAGCCCAGATCGGACATGCGCAGGCTAGTGGCGTAACGTCCCGCCAGCGTATGCTCACCCAGTGCCTCGAGATGATCGGGCGCCGCGCCCGTCAAAAAACTGCGATCCACCGCTGGCGATGCGCCGAACAGGTACAAGAGCAACCAGCTGTGGCGCCGGAAATTGCGGATCAGGTCGAAATAGCGACTTGAGCGGTAGCCCTCGAGGGTCTCGCCGTCGCGGCCTTCGAGCTCACGCAGCATTGGCCACAGGTTCTCGGGCAACGAGACGTTGTAGTGAACACCGGCAATGGACTGCATGATACGCCCATAACGCACGTCGAGCCCCTTGCGGTAGACGTGCTTCATGGTGCCGACATTGGAGGTACCATAATCGGCGATGGTCACGCTGTCGTTGCCATTCAGGCGGCTCGGCATGCTTGCCGGCCAAATCAACTCGTCGCCGAGCTGCCGGTAGCTGTAGCGCAGCAGATCACCGAGAAACGCCAGGGCGTCGTCGGGACGACAGTAGACCGGCGTAATGTACTCGAGCAATGCTTCCGAATAATCGGTGGTGATATAGGGATGCGCGAGCTTGGAGCCCAGGGCATGGGGATGGGGCGTTTGGGCGATGCGCCCGACGCCATCGACGCGCAAGCCTTCTTTCTCGATGCCGCGGCGCAAGCGACCGAATCGCCCTTGGCGAGCCAGATCGTGCATGCGCGCAATGGCGGTGGTGAGTGTTTCGGACAAGATAAATTCCCTCACGTCTGGGAAAAGCACGGCTTTCCCTTGGTGTCACCGGTGGATCGTGGCTTGCCGGCATCGCCGGACGATCACATGTGTGCGGCTAACGGAAACATCGCCGGGAACACTCCGGCGAACCGTCGGCCCCCTGAGCGCGCCGCATGAAAAAACCATTATGGAGGCGGCCGGCCACCTTTCAAGGCAAATCGCGCTCAAGCGGCGTTTCACGATTGGCGACGCGCCTCCGCCAACGCTTCGCCGAGTGCACCGAGCCCTTCGCTTGCCGGTTGCGACTCACGCTTGCCGCCCCCGCCACGCTGCCCGCGCGAGCGACGCGGCTCATCGACGCGCGAGGCATCACTCGGCGCATCGCCCATGCGCATGGACAACCCGATTCGAGCGCGCTCGAGATCCACCTGCATGACCTTCACCTTGACGATATCGCCGGCCTTGACCACCTGACGCGGATCCTCGATGAACGTCTCGGAGAGTGCCGAGATATGCACCAGGCCGTCCTGATGAACGCCAATATCCACAAACGCCCCAAAGTGCGTGACGTTGGTCACGCTGCCCTCGAGGATCATCCCGGGCTCGAGATCCTGGAGGGTTTCCACGCCTTCGCGGAACTCGGCGGCCTTGAACTCGGGGCGTGGATCGCGACCGGGCTTGTCGAGTTCCTTGAGAATATCGCTGATGGTAGGCACGCCGAAGATATCATCGACGTAATCGGCCGGATTGAGCGACTTGAGAAAGCCGCTATCCCCAACCACGC